>JAYTPS010000185.1:0-14318 GCA_043747155.1 Flavobacterium sp.
TGTATCGGCTTGTTTAATGTATGGCGAACGCAAAACTCTGTCCCATGACCATTTTTGGTTGATTGGTCGGTGCGATTTATCCAAATCGTTTACAGGAACTAAATCTTTATCTAAAAATCCATCTTGTTGCAAGTAAATTCCCAATTCTTCAGATTTTGGAAAATACATATTATCAGCAACTTTTTTCCACTCTTGTAATTCAGCATCAGATAATTTTACTTTTTCGATAATGCGTTTGTGATCTTGTGGATAATCTAACGATACTTTTTGAATTTGTTCGTGCGTATAATCGATACACCATTTGGCAATATAATTGGTATAAAAATTATTGTTTACGTTGTTTTCATATTCGTTTGGACCAGTAACACCAAGAATCATATACTGATTTTTGTTGGTTGAAAAACTAGCTCTTTGATGCCAAAAACGTGCAATTCCTATTAAAACTTCTAGTCCTTTTTCTGGAATATAAGAGTAATCGCCTGTATATCTGTGGTAATTAAAAATCGCGAAAGCAATCGCACCATTTCTGTGAATTTCTTCGTGAGTGATTTCCCATTCGTTATGACATTCTTCGCCATTCATCGTAACCATTGGATATAACGCTGCACCATTTGTAAAACCTAAATTGTCTTTAGCATTTTCAATAGCTTTATCCAATTGATTGTATCGATATGTCAATAAATTACGTGCAACTTGTTGATCTTTAGTCGCCATATAAAACGGAATGCAATATGCTTCGGTATCCCAATATGTAGAACCGCCATATTTTTCTCCAGTGAAACCTTTTGGACCAATATTTAAACGTGAATCTTTACCTAAATAAGTTTGATTTAATTGAAAAATATTAAAACGAATTCCTTGTTGAGCTTTTACATCTCCATCGATAGTAATGTCGCTCATTTCCCAAATTTTTGTCCAAGCAGTAATTTGATTTTGTAAAAGTTGGTTATATCCAATATTTAAAGCAGATTTTATAGCATTTTCTGCGGCAACTTGTGTATTCTCATGATTTAGAGAAACGGTGTAACCTGCCATTTTTTGAATAGCGATTTTATCACCTTTATTAACTTGAACTTCATATGAAAACTCTACCTTTTCTATATTTGAATCTACATTAGATGGTTTTATATTCAAATTTTTATCGTTCAACAAAATGCTGTTTTGCATAAATGTAGTTGCGATAAAATGCGTTTTAAAAGTTCTTGCAGTTACAAAAGCTTCATTTCCAGAGTTTTTTACGTCTAATGGTTCCCAGAATTTCTCTTCCCAATTAGCATCTTCATTAGTAACACCAGCGTCAATATAAGGTTTGTAAATTATTTTTGCATCATTATTAATAGGTGTAATTTCATAATTAATTACGCCAACTTCATCCAAATCTAAAGATAGAAAGCGTTTTACTTTAACTTCAATTTCGGTTCCGTTTTGCAACGTTGCTTCAAAGGAACGTGTGTAAATTCCGTGTTTCATATTCAATTCGCGACGGAAATTATTCACTTCGGTACACGTATTTAAATCGAAATTTTCGCCGTTTATTTCAATGTCAATTCCAATCCAGTTTGGAGCATTTAGAACTTTTGCAAAATATTTTGGATAACCATTTTTCCACCAACCTACTTTGGTTTTATCTGGATAATATATTCCGGCAATGTAACTTCCTTGAAAAGTTTCGCCACTATATTTTTCTTCAAAATTGGCTCTTTGTCCCATGGCACCATTGCCGATACTGAACAAACTTTCAGACGATTTTACTCTTTCTGCATCAAATCCTTCTTCAATGATGGACCAATTGTCTGGCTTTATATAATCTTGGTTCATTTTTTTTAAAAGTTTAAAAGTTTAAAAGTTAGAAGTTTAATTCTAATATCTAAATCATTTTAGTTTTCAATTTTATATTCTCTTTTTTCTATACTCTTTTCTCTTTGTTCTAATTTATCAACGCTTCAATAAACGAAACATCAATAAAAGTAAAATCTTTAAAATTGTATTTTGCATCGTGTAATATTTTTTCATCGCCAATACCAACACTTATCATATTGGCTGTATTTGCAGCTTGAATTCCGGCTACAGAATCTTCAAAAACTATTGAATTTTCACAAGTTGCATTTACTAATTTAGCTGCTTGAAGAAATACTTCTGGATCAGGTTTTGCGTTGGCAACATCATTCCCATCAACTATGGCATCAAACATAGAAATTATTCCAGTTTTTTCTAAAATTGGTCTGGCATTTTTACTTGCTGAACCCAATGCAATTAATTGATTTTTATCTTTTAAATAATGCAAAACTGGTAAAACGCCAGGCAATAATTCAGATTGATCTATATCAACTAAGTAAGATAAATAGTCTTCATTTTTTTGAATCAGCCATTTGTTTTTGTCCTCTTGTGATGCGGTAACATTTCCTAATTCTAAAATAATGTCTAGTGAACGAACTCTTGAAACGCCTTTTAAATCTTCATTATGTTCTGGTGTAAATTCGATTCCGAGTTCTTGCGCTAATTTTTGCCACGCTAAAAAATGATATTTTGCAGTGTCAACAATTACGCCGTCAAGGTCGAATATGAATGCTTTTTTATTCATTAATGTCAATCTTTTTGTTTGTAGTAACTGTTAGTGTTAAAAGTCCTGCAATAATCATGGAAAATCCACCAATAATTAAGGCATAAATGGGTTCGTCGTTAAAAAAAGTATTTAACAAAAATCCTAAAATAGTTCCAGCAACAATTTGAGGAATTACAATAAAAAAGTTAAAAACTCCCATATAATATCCCATTTTGCTAGAAGGTAAAGAACCAGACAGCATGGCATAAGGAATGGATAAAATACTTGCCCAAGCAATTCCAACACCAACCATTGCTAATAATAATCCTACTTTATCTGATAAGAAATAAACTGATATTAATCCAATTCCGCCAGCGCAAAGTGCTAACATGTGTGTAAATTTATTACTTGTTCTTTTTGCTAAAACTGGAAGTAAAAACGCAACTGCTGCTGCTACACCATTATAAACGGTGAACATTATTGAAACCCAATCGGCAGCATCATTATAGATTTTTGAGGTAGAATCTGTAGTTCCAAAAACGTGACCTGTTACGGCTTTTGTAGTGTAAATCCACATTGCAAAAAGTGCAAACCAAGAAAAAAATTGAACCCAAGCCAATTGTTTCATAGTTTTGGGCATGTTCAATAAATCAGTAATAATAATGGTAAATCCATTTCTAACATTTTTAGTTCTTAACATTGAAACTACTGAAAATAAAAATCCAGCTACAAAAACTCCGATAGATAAAATGTATAGCTCTTTATGACTGTTGTTACTTTTTGAATTTAAATCATAAACATAATAAGATAATATTACACCTATTGCAGCTAATGACAACCCAATATTTAATTGTCTTTTTTCGGTACAACCTCTTTCTTGAGATGCATCAAATGTTTTATTTTCGTTTTTAGTGTTTTCAAATGCTTCTAATTCTTCTGGCGAATATTCTTTCGATTTAAAAACAGTCCACAAAACGGCTAATAAAAATACAATACCACCAACATAAAACGACCATTTTACGGATGGAGAAATAATTCCTTTAGCAGC
Source organism: Flavobacterium sp. (assembly GCA_043747155.1). Taxonomy (GTDB): domain Bacteria; phylum Bacteroidota; class Bacteroidia; order Flavobacteriales; family Flavobacteriaceae; genus Flavobacterium. The sequence continues at coordinate 3,591 of JAYTPS010000185.1, forward strand.
AGTATTTTCTAAACCTACATAATTTGTAAAAATATAAGGTAAAGCTGAACCAACTACTGCGCCAAGTCCGATAAAGAAACTTTGCATTGCAAAACCTAATGTGCGTTGTTTTTCTGATAAATTATCTCCAACAAAGGCGCGAAAAGGTTCCATAGTAATATTTATAGAGGAATCCATTATCCATAAAGTGCCAATAGCAATCCATAAAGTTGGTGAATTGGGCATTATAATTAATGCTATTGAAGAAAGAATTGCACCTACTAAAAAGTAAGGTCTTCGTCTGCCAAGTTTTGTCCAAGTTCTATCAGAAAAATAACCTACAATGGGTTGAATAATTAATCCAGTAAGTGGCGCAGCTAACCAGTAGAGACCTATTTTATCGACTTCGGCACCAAGTGTATCAAAAATTCTAGAAGTATTTGCGTTTTGTAGTGCAAATCCAAATTGAATTCCTAAGAATCCGAAACTCATATTCCAGATTTCCCAGAAACCTAATTTACGCTTTTCCATTATCGTATTTTATTAATTAATAAAACGATAAGCGCGATGCTTATCAAAACTTTTTTTTATTTTCGAAGTAAAAAGTACAAGCTTTGATGTTGTAAAGATAAAAAAGTTTTTTAATTGCAATAAAGTATTCAAAATAAATTAAACTTTATGCTTTACGAAAACGTTATATGTTAATAAATAGAATAAATACTACAAAGTAGACTCTCTCTCTACAAGTTCAGTTTCAATAACTTCAGTTTTATACTGCTCTTCATAATCTTCTTCTTCGATTTCTAGTTTTTCAATAAGCATTTTTGCTGCTTTTTCTCCCATTTTTATTCCGTTTTGACTTACAGTTGTAATTGATGGCGAAGAATATTTAGAGATAATTCCATCTGTAAAACCAATTATTGAAATGTCTCCTGGAACTTTTTTGCCCAATCTTGCCGCCACTTTAATTGCTGTAACTGCAAAAATCTCATTTACTGCAAAGATTGCATCTAACTCATTGTTTTCTATAAGTGTAACTACTTGTGATTCAAAATTATCAGTGTCTTCAATTTTTAAAATTAAATTTTCATCTACTTTTATATCATTAGATTTTAATGCTTGAAGATAACCTTCTGTTCTTAGTTTTCCAACGCTTACGTAATCAACTGTCGAAATTATTGCAATATTTTTATACCCTTTATTTATTAAAAATTGAGTTGTATTGAATGCCGCCAAAGCATCATCAATAATAACTTTGTCACACAATATATCGTTGGTTACTCTATCGAACATTACTACTGGCATTCCTTGATTTATAACTTCTGAAATATGATGAAAATCTCTTTTTTGTTGGGTTTCTTTAGATAATGACATAATAAAACCATCGATACTTCCATTGGCAAGCATTTCCATGTTAATCACTTCTTTATCAAATGATTCGTCAGATAAACAAACAATAACATTATATCCTTTTTCGTTAGCAACTCGTTCTACGCCACTAATAACTGTGGCAAAAAAATGATGAATAATTTCAGGAATAATAATGCAAATTGTTTTAGATTTTCTATTCTTTAAGCTGAGCGCAATATTATTAGGTCTATAATTATAAAGTTTCGCAAAAGCTTGTACTTTTTGACGTGTATCTTCACTAATTTCTAAACTATTTCTTAAAGATTTAGAAACTGTCGAAATCGATACATCTAGTTCTCTAGCAATTTGCTTTAAAGTTACCTTTCTTCTCATGTTGCGAATTTGATAATTGTATAATTTTCAATAAAGATATATTTATTTTTTATTACAATCAATTTTACTATTAAATATATGAGATATTAAAAAAGTTTTCAACACGAAAACGTTTTCGGAGCTTGTTTAACAAGTGTTTATTTGTATATGTTGAAAATTTACATAAATTTAACACTCGAAGTTTAAAGTATACGCAAAAACAAAATTATTAACCTAAACAAAATGTATGAAAACAATTTACAAAAAGTTGTTATTTTTATTACTCTTACTGCCGGCAACATTATTAGCTCAAAGCAGTTTAGAAGGAGTTGTTTTAGATTCTAAGTCTAAACAACCAATTCCAGGAGTAAATGTAGTTATTCAAGGTACCGCAACTGGTACATCAACCGATTTTGATGGTAAATTTAAATTGGGAAAAGTTAAAAGTGGAGACAAAATTGTGTTCTCTTTTATTGGTTATAAAGAACAAATTGTTCAATTTAACAATCAAAAATCAATTTCGGTTTCTTTAGAAGAAGAAGCTAATCAATTACAAGAAGTTGTAGTTCAAATTGGTTATGGTTCTGTTAAGAAAAAAGATGCGACTGGAGCAGTAACTACTATAACTACTAAGGATTTCGTTAAAGGTCCAGTTGTTGCAGTTGACCAAATGATTCAAGGTAAAGTTGCAGGTTTACAAGTTACTAATGGTGGAGGTTCTCCAGGTGAAGGCGCAACTATTAGAATTAGAGGTGGTTCATCTTTAAGTGCAAACAATGATCCATTAATTGTAATTGATGGACTTCCAGTTGCTTCTGGTGGTATTAATGGAGGAAGAAATCCTTTAGCAACAATAAATCAAAATAATATTGAATCAGTAACAATTTTAAAAGATGCCTCTGCAACTGCGATTTATGGTTCTAGAGCATCAAATGGTGTAATAATAATTACTACCAAAAAAGGAAAAAGTGGTGATTTAAAAGTTGAGTATAATAGTTATCTATCAGTTAGTCAATTAAATAAAAAAGTTGATGCGCTATCATCTACTCAATTTAGAGATTTTGTTACTGCAAATGGGAACGCAGCACAACAAGCTTTAGTAGGTCAAGCTAATACTGACTGGCAAGATGAAATTTATAGAACTGCAATTGGAAATGACCATAACGTTGCTTTATCTGGTGGAGTTGAAAACATTACTTACAGAGCATCATTAGGATTAGCAGATTTAAATGGTATTCTAAAAAGAGATAATTTATTTAGATCTACAATCGGTTTAAGTTTAGTAGGTAAATTTCTAAATAATCATCTAAAAGTGGAGTTGAATAATAATACCTCTTCTTTAAGGAATAACTATAGTAATAGAGGTGCAATTGGAGCAGCTGTTTCATTTGATCCAACTCAAACAATTTTTGATTCAAATGGTGATTATTTTCAATGGACAAATAATTTAGCTGGAAGAAATCCACTGTCTCTTATTAATCAATTTAATAATTATGGTACTTCATTTAGAAGCATTGGAAATGTTCAAACTGAATATAAATTACATTTTTTACCTGAATTAAAATTAGTTGCAAATTTAGGATATGATGAGTTGTCTGGTCGTTCTTATGGAAATACGTCAACAGATTTTGCATTTCCTGGAGCAGGAAATAGATATGACAGTAGAAACACTAGAAAAAATAAATTAATGGATTTGTTTTTTAACTACAATAAAGATATTACTTCAATTAAAACAATTTTTGATTTAACTGCTGGTTATACTTATCAAGATTTTAGAGATGTTACAGAATCATTTAATTATGATGCTGCAAACGATATTCTAATTCCGAATCCAATAATTCCAACAAGAACTAATCTTCAATCTTTTTTTGCAAGAACTAATATAACAATTTCTGATAAATATTTGTTGACGCTTTCTTATAGAAGAGATGGTTCTTCTCGTTTTACAGAGCAAAACAGATGGAGTGATTTTCCTGCGGCTGCATTAGCTTGGAAACTTAATGAGGAAGGATTATTTAAAAACATTAAAAATCTTTCTAACCTAAAACTTAGGTTTGGTTGGGGTATAACTGGTCAACAAGACATTGGAAGTATATATCCTTCAATTCCACTTTATTTAGGAGCAGACACAGGTTCACAATACCAATTTGGCAATCAATTTTTCATTCCGTTTAGACCACAATCATACAACAGTAATTTAAAATGGGAAGAAACAGAAACTAGAAATATTGGTCTTGATTTTGGATTTTTCAATAACAGATTTAATGGTACTATTGATGTTTATGAAAAAAGAACTAAAGATTTGTTAGCATTTATATCTAATCCACCATTTTTTGGTTTCTCTAATGCCGATTTTTATAATATTGGTAAAATGAGAAATAAAGGTATTGAATTATCAGCTGAAGTAGTTGCTATTCAAAAAGAAAATTTAAACTGGAGAATTGGTGGTAATATAACTTTCCAAAACAGTGAAATTGAAGATTTGTTTTTAGATCCGCAATTTTTTCCAGGTATTAATATTGGAGGTTATTCAGGAGGAGTTGGAAATACAATTCAAAATCATCAAGTTGGTTATGCTCCAAATTCGTTTTATGTTTACGAACAAGCATATGATATTAATGGAAGTCCAATAGATGGTGTTTTTATTGACAGAAATGGTGATGGTGCTGTAAATGAACAAGATAAATACAGATATAAAAAACCAGCAGCAGATGTGTTTTATGGTTTCTCAACAAGCTTGAACTATAAAAATTGGGATTTAGCAATGTCTTGGAGAGGAAGTTGGGGTAATTATAATTATAACAATGTTGATTCTCAATTCGGATGGACAAATCAATTGTTAATTAGAGATACAGATTTATCTAATGGTGTGACAAACGTTCTTGAAACAGGTTTTTCATCAACAGATGTTAAGAGATATGAATCTGATTATTATATTCAAGACGCATCATTTGTAAGATTAGACAACCTAACTTTAGGTTATAATTTTAAAAACTTCATGAGTTCAAAAACAAATGTAAAAATATCTTTTGCAGGACAAAATTTATTGTTATTTACTAACTATAAAGGTATAGATCCAGAAGTTCAAAATGGTATTGATAGTAATTTATATCCTAGGCCAAAAATTTATACATTAGGTTTAAATGTTAATTTTTAAAAAAAAATGAAAATGAAAAGAATTCAAATTAAAATTTTAAGTATTGCTTCTTTTGTAGTGCTTTTTTTAATGTCATCCTGCGTCAATGACTTAAAACAAGCGCCAGATAATGAAAATTTATTATCAGATGAAGCATTTTTTAGCAATCCTAGTTCATACAAACAGTTTTTAGCTAAGTTGTATGCAGGATTGGCTACTACAGGACAAAAAGGACCAGCAGGTTCACCAGACATTTCTTTTATTGATGAAGGTTTCAGTCAATATGTAAGAGGATATTGGAATATGCAAGAGCTAACAACAGACGAAGCTATTATAGCTTGGAATGATGCAACAATTAAAGACTTTCATTATCATACATGGACATCATTAGACGTATTTATTACTGCAACTTTCAATAGATTAGCTTATCAAATTACTAATTGTAATGAATTTTTACGTCAAACTACAGACGAAAAATTAAGTTCAAGAGGAGTTTCTGATGAGTTAAAAGCAGAAATTAAAACTTACCGAGCTGAAGCAAGATTTTTAAGAGCTTTAAGTTATTGGCATATAGTCGATTTATTTGGTGGTGCATCTTTAGTAACAGAAGAATCTCCAACTACATATTTTGTTCCTGCTTATGCTTCAAGACAAGAACTATTTAGTTTTGTCGAAGCTGAGCTAACAGATTTACAGACTGATTTAAAATCTCCAAACACCAACGAACAATACAGAGTTGATAAAGCTGCTGCTTGGATGTTACAAGGTAAACTATTAATGAATGCAGAGGTTTATGTAGGAACTAATAGATATGCGGATGCTTTAGTATCTATTTCAAAAGTTATTAATGAAACTAGTTATTCTATAAATTCTAATTATAGAAATTTATTCATTGCAGATAATGATACCAATGGAGCGCAAAATGAATTTATTTTTTCAGTTGCTTTTGATGGTATTAACACAAAAACTTATGGAGGAACTACCTACTTGACACATGCTCCAGTTGGTGGAAATATGGTTGCATCAGATTTTGGAATTAATGGAGGTTGGGCAGGTTTAAGAACTACATCAGCTTTTGTAAATAAATTTGCAGGTGCAACAGGAGATTCGAGAGCACAATTTCATTCACCTGGTCAAACTTTAGAAATTGCAACTGTTGGATCATTTACTGAAGGATATGCAATTAGAAAGTGGAGAAATGTTGATGTTAATGGAAATCCAGGTTCAGATGCAACAGGAGATTTTGTTGACACCGATTTTCCGATGTTTCGATTAGCTGATGCCTATTTAATGTATGCAGAATGTGCAGCAAGAGGTGCAGGTGGTTCAATGTCAACTGCAGTTGGTTATGTGAATTCATTAAGAGAAAGAGCTTATGGTAATGCTACTGCAAATATAGATAGTGGTGATTTAACTTTAGATTTTATCTTAGATGAAAGAGGAAGAGAATTACATTGGGAAGGTCACAGAAGAACAGATTTAATACGTTTTGGTAAATTTACTGGCGGTTCTTATTTATGGCCTTGGAAAGGAAATGTACCTAATGGTGCTCCAACATCTTCATTTAGAAAATTATTCCCAATACCATCAAATTCAATTTCATCAAATCCTAATTTGCAACAAAACCCAGGTTATTAACTATTAATTAAATAAAAAAATGAAAAATATATCAAAAACAATTTTAGCTTTATTTGCTGTTTTTACAGTAGCTTGTAGTACAGATGATGTTCAAGACAGGCCAACTATACAAGGAATTGACGCACCAGTTTTAAGTGCGCCTGATGATTCAAGTGTTTATGTTTTAGCGCCTGAAAATATGTCACAACAAGCCGAAAGATTTGTTTGGACTTCTGCTAATTATGGTGGTAGTGTTGCTATATCTTATGAAGTTCAAATGGATGTTGCAGACGGAAATTTTGCTACACCAGCAGTTTTAGGTGGTGCAAATAGCGCAAATCAAGTTTCAGTTTCTGTAGAATCAATGAATACAGCTTGTTTAACTCTTGGAGCAACTCCATTTTCTTCATCAAGTTATGATGTAAGAGTTAAATCATCAGCTTCTGGTTTTGATCCAATGTATTCTGAAAAGATTACAATTATTATCACTCCATACACAACAGAATCTCCAAAAGTTTATGCAATTGGAAATTTCTTAAATTCAAGTGGATATGGCGCAGATTGGTCACCAGCACCAACATTACCTGTTTTGGCAGCTTCTGGTTTTGGTCTTACTGACTTTGAAGGTTATGTATTTATGAATGTTGCAAGTCCTGAATTTAAAATTTTACCAACAAACACAAGCTTTGATGGTGATTATGGTGATGACGGAAGTTTCTCTGGTGCATTGTTGCAAACAGGAGAATCTAATATTCAATTATCAACTCCTGGTTATTATAAAATAACTGCTAATACAGGAACTTTAACCTACACGACTACATTGTCTAATTGGGCAATTACTGGTTCTGCAACGCCTTTAAGTTGGCCTGCTGGTCCAGATGGTACTGTTGGTCAAGATCAAGATATGACTTATAATCCAACTACTAAAAAATGGAGTATTTCTATAGCATTATCTGGTGGTAACCAAATTAAATTTAGATCTAACGACAGATGGACTTTGAACTATGGTGATACAGGTGCAGATGGTTCTCTTAATGAAGGTGGCGATAATATAAACATCGCAACTTCTGGAAGTTACCTTGTAGAGTTAGACTTATCTAATCCAAGAGCATATACTTATACAATAACTGCAAATTAATATTTGTAAAAATAATAAAAGGACTTTCTCTCAATGAAAGTCCTTTTTTATAATTTAAAGCTATGAAAAAAATTACTTTTTTATTTTTATTATTAATTTCTTCTGCTGTTTTTGCACAACAACAAACTATTACCTACTCTGTTTCTCCTTCAACTTTCGAAGAAAATCAAGCAATAACCGTTACAATTAATGGTTCAAGTGTAAATGAATCTACTTGGGGAATAGTAGGCAACGCACTTTATCTGTGGTCATGGTCATTTGATGTAAACGATGCCAATATTCAAGATTGTCCAACCAACGGAGCATGGATAAATTCTAATGAAGCAAATAGATTAACCTATAACTCTGGTGCTGACACCTATACTATTACTTTTGTACCACAAACATTTTATTCTAGAACAGGTATCGGAAGAATTGGTTTTTTAATAAAAGCTAAAGATGCAACAGGCGATAAAAAATCTCAAGATGTTATTCTTGAAGTTGGTTTGTTTCAATCAACTTTAACTTCTCCTTTAGTTAATAGTTCAACAATTATAAATTCAGGTGGAAGCATCAATATAATTGCAACTAACTCTAACGGAAATGCTAGTTATAATTTAAAAGCAAATGGAATAAGTATCAATACAAATGCAAGTACTGCTGCTTATTCTTTTAATCATACAGGAATTACTACAAATCAAGCATATCAACTTGAAATTACACAAGCTAGTGTAACTCAAATAAAAAAATTCAATGTAATTGTAAATCCTGGAACAGTTGCACAAACGATTCCTTCTGGTTTAGAAGACGGAATAAACTATAATACAACTGATGCAACAAAAGCTACCTTAGTTCTTGATGCTCCAGGAAAAGATTTTGTATATGTTGCTGGAAGTTTCAATAACTGGCAACCAAATTCTAGTTATGCAATGAAAAAAGATGCAACAACAGGAAAATTTTGGTTAGAATTAACAGGATTGGTTTCTGGACAACAACATTCTTATCAATATTGGGTTGTTGATACTACACCAACTACAAATTCTCCAGCATTAGTTAAAACTGCCGATCCATATTCAACCTTAGTATTATCACCTTTTGATGATCCATATATTCCAACAACTACTTATCCAAATTTACCAGTTTATCCTGCTGGTCAAGAAAGAGAAGTTACAGTTTTGCAAACAGGACAAACACCATATGTTTGGAGTGCTGCAACTACAGGATTTGTAAAGCCAAATAAAGATAATCTTGTGGTTTATGAAGTTCTAATAAGAGATTTTGATGCCAACAGAAATTTTCAATCATTAATAAACAGAATTGACTATTTTAAAAATTTAAAAGTAAATGCTATTCAATTAATGCCAGTTATGGAATTTGAAGGAAATGAATCTTGGGGTTACAATACTGCATATCATTTAGCATTAGATAAGTTTTATGGCACTGCTAATAAATTTAAAGAGTTTATAGATTTATGTCACCAAAATGGAATTGCAGTAATTCTTGATGTAGCTTTAAATCATTCTTTTGGAAGAAATCCAATGATAAGAATGTGGATGAAAGATGCCGATGGCGATGGTTGGGGTGATCCTGCTGCAGACAATCCTTACTATAATGAATTTGCAAAACACAGTTATGGAGTTGGAGCTGATTTTAATCATGCTTCTGCATTAACAAAAAATTATACCAAAAGAGTTGTTAAACAATGGATTAATGAGTTTAAAATTGACGGTTTCCGTTGGGATTTAACCAAAGGATTTACTCAAGCATGTTCTTCTGGAGATGATACTTGTACTAATGCATATCAAGCAGATAGAGTTGCTGTTTTAAAAGAATATGCAGATTATTCTTGGAGTTTAGATAACAATCACTATGTAATTTTTGAACATCTTGGCGCCGATAACGAAGAACAACAATGGGCAAATTATAGAATTGGTGAAACACCAAGTAAAGGAATTATGATGTGGGGTGAAATGACTTCAAAATATGCAGAACTTGCTCAAGGAACTTCTGGTGATAAAGATATTACTAGAATGGGACATGTTTCAAGAGGTTTTACAGGAAAAAGATTAATTGGATATCCAGAAAGTCATGATAAGGAAAGAATTTTATATTCTGCTCTTACTTTCGGTAATGGCTCAGGTGCATTTCCTGTGAACGGAAACCTTACCAATACAATCAAGAGAATGTCGGCAATTGGCGCAATAAGTTTGCTAATTCCTGGCCCAAAAATGATTTGGCATTTTGCAGATTTAGCTATGACAAATTCTGTTTTTACTTGCAACACTGGCTCTGTAAATACTGATTATGATGTAACTGCTGGTGATTGTAAATTAGATACTAAACCACAACCACAATGGATAAGCAATTGGTTAACTGATGCTTCAAGGAGTATTGTTTATAATAATTGGGCGAAAATGATTGACCTTAAAAAAAACAATGCTGTTTTTAATGCAAATTACACCATTAGTGGGCAAGGTGGAGTAAATAATAATGTTAGACAAAGAGTTTATTTATTTGGAGCAGCAGCTCCATTATCTAATGTTGTAATTTTAGCAAATTTCTCAGTTGCTAATTTAGATATCATAGCAGATTTTCCTTTTACAGGAACTTGGTATAATTTAATGGATAATTCAACATTAAATGTTACAAATACAGCAATGTTGATAAATGTTGATTCAGGTGGATTTAGAATTTATGGAAATCAACCTGCATTAAGTACTGTAGATTTTAATCCATTATTAGACTTAGCTTTATATCCAAATCCTGCTGCAACTTATTTTTCTATTGATAACTCAAGTTTTACCAAAGTACAAATATTTTCAATAACAGGACAATTAATAAAAACATTTGAAAATAAACTAGAAAATAATCAATACCCAATTTATGATTTAAATCAAGGTATTTATTTAGTAAAAGTTTCAGATGATTTTAATCATCAAAAAACAATGAAATTAATAAAACAATAAAGAGTTCGAGTTAGTTAAAATAGGTTTTTAAAAGACTTTTCATTATTTTGAAAAGTTTTTTTTATTGAAAGAAGTAGTAAAAACAAAAAAACCCAAATAGTGATATTTGGGTTTTTGTGGTACCTCCAGGGATCGAACCAGGGACACATGGATTTTCAGTCCATTGCTCTACCATCTGAGCTAAGGTACCT
>JAYTPS010000186.1:0-4435 GCA_043747155.1 Flavobacterium sp.
CTAATTGATAATAAGGAAAATCAAACAGACGAGTTATTGCAATCATTATAATTTATTTTATTGCAAATTAATTAATAAAAAAGTGAATCACAATATTAATTTAAAAAATTAAAATAATAATTGTTTAATATGTAGCTTTGAAGTTTTAAAAATTGTATTTGTATATGAAGAAATTTCCAAGATTTAATGAGTATAAAGTTCTTATATACAGAATTTTATTGGTTTATATTTTTTATTTTGTAGCTCGTGTTTTTTTCTTTATTTATAACCAAAGTTTAATTGAAATTGATAGCATTTTAGAATTTGTTAAACTTGCTTATCATGGAATTGCTTTTGACACAACTACAATTTTATATGTAAACTCTTTGTTTATTATTTTATCGGTTTTTCCAATAGTAATTACTACCAAAAAAGCTTTTCAGAAGTTTTTGTTTTATTTATATTTTATTCCAAATTTGGCATTTTTTGTAACAAATTTTATTGATTTTATCTATTACAGATATTCTTTCAATAGAAGCACTAGAGCTTCATTAGATATTTTAGAAAATGAAAGTAATAAATCTCTTTTATTTATTAATTTTTTGATTAATTATTGGCATGTTTTTTTACTGTACTTTCTTTGTGCTTTTATTTGGATATTTTTATATAAGAAAATTCAAAATAATAATGAAATAGAAAAACCTAATTTAAAATACTTTGCAACATCAATTATTAGTTTTTTATTAATCTCAACGCTTTGTATAGGAGGAATTAGAGGTGATTTTAGAAAAAGTACACGTCCCATAAATTTACTTGATGCTAGCCGATTTGTTTCTAATTCTACTCAAGCCGATTTTGTTTTAAACACACCATTTGCAATTATAAGAACTTGGAATACTAATACTTTTAAAAAAGAAAATTTTGTTGATAAAGTCACTATCGATTCGTTAATTGTGCCAATAAAACACTATAAAAATAATTTGAAAAGTAAACCTAATATTGTTATTTTTATATTAGAAAGTTATGGTCGAGAGTACATTAGTTCGTTTAATAAACAAATGAAAATTCCAAACTACAAAGGATACTCTCCTTTTGTTGATTCACTTTCGCAGCACAGTTTAATTTATACTAATGGCTATGCAAATGGTTATAAATCTATTCATGGAATGTCATCTATTATTGCAGGAATTCCTTCATTTGAAAATGCTTTTACATCCTCGCCATATTCTAAACAAAAAATAGAATCCCTAGTTTCTGTTTTAAAAGGAGAAGGTTATGATACTTCTTTTTTTCATGGTGCGCCAAATGGTTCTATGGGATTTTTGGGTTTCGGAAACATTTTAGGTTTTAATCATTATTATGGTAAGGCAGAGTATAATAACGATGATGATTTTGATGGTGTTTGGGGAATTTGGGACGAACCTTTTTTTCAGTATTTTAATAAAACTTTGACCAAAAAGAAAAATCCCTTTATGGCAACATTATTTTCGGTTTCATCTCACGAACCTTATTTGGTTCCCGAAAAGTATGAAGGAAAGTTTGATAAAGGAACTGTAAATATTCATCAAACTATTGGTTATACAGATTACGCTTTAAAACAATTTTTTAAAGCTGCCAAAAAAGAGTCTTGGTTTAATAATACTATTTTTGTTTTGGTTGCCGACCATGGCAATACAATAGCATTTGATGAATATAAAAAAGAATTTAATAGACATACTGTTCCAATTTTATTTTATTCGGCTAATGAAAAATATGTTGGAGTTAATAATGAATTGGCACAACAAATAGATATTTATCCAACTTTATTAGACATGATTGGATATGAAAAACCTTTTAGAAGTTGGGGCAGAAGCTTGATTAATGAAAAAAAAGTTCCACCATTTGTAATGAAGTATTCGGCTGACATGTATCAGTTTTTCTGTGGGAATTATATTTGTACCTTTAACGGAAAGAAAGCGGTTGGTTTTTATGACAAAAACGATAAAGATTTGAAAAACAATCTAATAATTAGTAGAAATACCGAAATGAATAATGTTGAGTTACGTTGCAAAGCATTTATTCAAGATTATATGCAACGCATAATTGAAAAAAAATTAGACTCAAAAAATTAATTTGTATGAGCACAAAAAAGAAAATTTTTATTATTGTATTTACAATGCTTTTAATTGGAGCAGGAAAATATGTTTATGATTTTAATATTAATCACAATTTTGAAACAATTACTGATGGCAAGGTTTATAAAAGTGGAGTTATTCCGCCTGATGAAATTGCAGATTATGTAAAAAAATATAAAATTAAAAGTATTATTGATTTAAGAATGCCTGGCACAAACGATTTAGTTTTAAATCCAGAAAAGCCAAGTGAAATTAAAGCTGAAAAAGATGCTGTTGAAAAAATTGGTGGCGTAAATTATTTTAGTAATCCATCAGAACAAGTTCCTAATGCAAAAAATATAGAAATTTTTGCAAAAATCATGAATGACAAATCCAATTATCCTGTGCTCATTCATTGTTATCATGGAACTGGAAGAGCAGAAATGTATTCAGCAATTTATAGAATTGAATATGAAAATTGGTCTAATGAAAAGGCAAGAAAAGGCGTCAGAACAATAGTAAAATGGAGTTCATTTGACTACGGAAAACCTAAAGGTGACTATTTAAAGAATTATAGAAGTCATAATAACTCCTTAAAAAAGTAAAAATAATTAAATAATATAATTTTAATACCCTCAAATAGCTTTAAACTTTTGAGGGTATTTCTTTTATACTCCAAATGTTAAACTGTTAATTGTGTAAATTATGTCAAATATTGTGTAATTCATTTTTGTATAATTAGTTCAACTTTGTAATGCTTGGAATTTCAATTGTTTAGAAGCTTTTTAATTAAAATTAAATGAGATGGTAACTGTAAAAAAAGAAGGTATTGTTTTAAAAAAAACGAATCTCACATTTGAAAACGATAGCGTTTTAAATCCTGGTGTTTATCAAGATGAAAATACATTACACATGTTATATCGTGCTGTAAAAAAAGGAAATTATTCTACTGTTGGATATTGCAAATTTAATGGACCATTAAATGTTGTTGAACGTTATGACACACCAATTATAATTCCGAATACAATTGAAGAAATTAAAGGAGTTGAAGATCCAAGAATTGTAAAAATTGATGATTTATTTTACATTACTTATACAGCTTATGATGGAATTAACGCACTTGGAGCTTTAATAATTTCTAAAGATTTGATAAATTTTGAACGTATAGGAATTATTACTCCAAAGTTTACCTTTGATGAATTTCAAAATCTTGCTGAATGTAATAATTTAACAAGTGTAAAATATTTTAGACATAACAGACATTTTAATCCAAATGATAAAGTGTATATATGGGACAAAGACATTGTGTTTTTTCCAAGAAGAATTAATGGTAAATTGGCTTTTCTCCACAGAATAAAACCCGGAATTCAACTGGTTTTAATAGATAGAATAGAAGATTTAACTAATGATTTTTGGACCAATTATTTACTTCATTTTAATGAACATATAATTATTGATCCAAATGAAAATAAACATGAATCAAGTTATATTGGTGGTGGTTGTCCGCCAATTGAAACCAGCAAAGGTTGGTTAATGATTTATCATGGCGTTTATGATACTGTAAACGGTTATGTTTATAATGCTGCTGCTGCATTATTAGATTTAGAAAATCCCACCAAAGTTATAGCAAGATTACCTTATCCATTATTTGAACCCGAATTAGAATACGAATTAAATGGCGTAGTAAACAATGTTGTTTTTCCAACAGGAACAGCATTATTTAACGACCAATTATATATTTATTATGGCGCAGCAGACAAAACAATAGCTTGCGCTTCTTTGAGTTTAAAAGAATTATTATCCGAATTATTATCTAACAAAATGTAGTTATGAGAACCTCTATTTCATCAACAAACGAAAAAAATGTTATTAGTTACAATCCAAATTTAAAATTAAATTATAAGTCAACTTTGCTTGATTCTTATAAATCTATCAAACCTAATTTGGCTTTAAAACTTCCAGATTTACCTGAAATTTTATTTATAACTTCATATCCTCCAAGAGAATGTGGTATTGCAACTTATTCTCAAGATTTGAGAAATGCCATTAAAGAAAAATTTGGAAACACTTTTTCTCTAAAAGTATGTTCCTTAGAATCTAAAGAAAGTAATTTTAATTATCCAGATGAGGTAAAATATAATTTGAATACGCAAGACGAAGAATCATACAGAGTATTGGCAAGAAAAATAAATGCGAATGAAAATATTTCATCTGTTTTTTTACAACATGAATTTGGATTATTTGGTGGAGAATATGGCGATAATATTCTTCCTTTTCTTCAAAGTATAATGGTTCCAATTGCTACAACATTGCATACCGTTTTGCCAAATCCAAACAATAAATTACTAGATGTAGTTCAAAAA
>JAYTPS010000187.1:0-4100 GCA_043747155.1 Flavobacterium sp.
CATACCAACATTGTCGATATTTCCATTACAGTCGTTGTCTAATCCATCTAAACATATTTCTGGTGCTCCTAAATAAACAGTAGCATTAGTATCGTTACAGTCATTACTATTAGTAACATATCCAACTGGTGGACTTGTACTTGAAGCAATTTGAGAAACTGCAGGATTTCCACGTAAATCTCCATCTAAATCTTGATAATAAGTAATATTAATTACTACTGTCGTTGAAGCAGAGATTGAAGTACATCCAGAACCAGTATTAATAGCAACCACATTATAAACTCCAGCTGCTGCAACCGTAGTCACAGGAATTGATGGGTTTTGTAGTGTAGAAGTAAAACCATTAGGTCCAGTCCAAGAATATGCAGCAGTATTTGGTGAAAAAGTAATACTTTGACCATTTACTAAACTTGCAGTATTAAGTGAATATTGAAGTGCAGTTGTACTGTTAAATTGAATTCCTACAGTTGAAGCTGCTCCACCGTCAAAACCTACAACACCATAAGTTACATCAGGATAAACAAAATGAATTTTTCCATTAGATGAATCTAACTGAATTTGGAAAGTAACTGTACCAGTTCCTGTCGCGTTAAAATTATCTTCATTTGTCCACTGAATTGTAGTAATAGATCCAGAAGTTTGTGTTTTTATTGAAGTACCTGTTGTTGGCAATAAGTCATCCCAAAAAGGAAACAATGCAGCACCAGTACCACCACCAATTACACTTACAGTTGCTGGTAAAGCAGTATTTAGGTGAGTGATAGTTCCTGTAGAAACTCCAAACGCCATAGCGCCATTATTACCAACTAAAGCAGTTGTATAAGCAACTCCATTATAATTAAATGATGGAATCGTAATAGCATGTTCACTATCATCAGCCAAAGTATTTGGAATAGAAGGAACATTTGTACCAGTAACAGAAATATCAT
This sequence comes from Flavobacterium sp., assembly GCA_043747155.1. GTDB lineage: Bacteria > Bacteroidota > Bacteroidia > Flavobacteriales > Flavobacteriaceae > Flavobacterium. The sequence goes on from JAYTPS010000187.1 coordinate 930, forward strand.
TGAAAGCAATTCCACTATTAGAATTTAATGAATAACCTGTTACACTTACAGTTGAAGCTGAAAGATTTAAAGGAGTTCCAACAAATACAGGTGAGTTTGAACCTGCAACAGGAGTAGCTGGAGTAGGATTAACATTATAAATAAATGTTATTGCCGAACCAGGACATCCATTAGCAGTTGGAGTTACAGAAATTGTAGCAGAACCTGTAATAGCCGTAAATGAAGGAATTGCGAAAACTCCTGAAACATTTGCAAGACCAATTGCTGCTCCACCTGATATACTATAACTAACACCACTTGGAGTTCCAACTAAAGAAATTGGTAAAGTTGTACCAGAACATACTGTTTTTGTTCCAGGATTAGTTACTGTAGGTGTTGGATTAATAGTTAATACAACAGCGTTACTTGTAACAGCTGGATCAGCACACGCTGAATTAATAACAACATCATAAGAACCAGAATCAGAAACTAAAGCAGCTGGAATTGTTAAAGTTGAAGCGATTGCTCCAACAATATTTACTCCACCTTTACGCCATTGGTAAGTTAAACCTGAACCAGTAGCAACTACAGAAAGTGTTGCAGTAGTACCTTGACAGAAGCTTGTAGCAACTGGTTGAGTAGTAATTGCAATTCCTGTAGAAACAGTAACTGTAGTTGTAGTAGATGCTGAGCAACCTGTAGAACTTGTAACTAAAACTGTATAAGTAGTAGTTGAAGTTACAGCAGTTGCAATTGGGTTAGCAATATTAGTAGCACTCAAGAAAGTTGATGGTGACCAAGAATATGTATAAGTTGGAGGAGTTGTTCCGCCAGTAATATTTATACTATAATCTTCAAATTCACCAAAACCTGTATGACCACAAGATTCGGTAGCAGCAACAGAAGTATTAAATTTATCTGCCACACGAATACGTGTTACACCGTTAAGTGCGGTTGTTGGAACTGTTATAGAACCATTTACCGTTACAGTAGATGAAGCAGTTGTAGCAAATACACTTTCTGTTGTTTCAAAAACACCATTATGGTTGAAATCAATCCAAACTCTGAATTGTTGACCAAAAGCAGAACCAGGAGTTATTGATATTGGATTAGAAACACCAGCAACAACATTAGCAGTTAAACTAGTAAAATCGTTATAATCTGGACCATCTCCACTACCAATATTTGAAATACCACCATAAACAAAGTTATCGATGAAATCATCAGTTGCACCTGCAGATCCAATAGTTGGAGTACAATAAGGTGTAAATGAACTTCCAGGAACACCAGGAACCGCTAATAATTGAGAATTAGTTCCTGAACAAACAGTAGCTGGAGTTGCAGTTGCAACTGGCACTAAAGCTGGAGCAACTAAAACAGTTACTGTAGCAGTGTTTGAACATCCGGTAGCATCAGTACCAGTAACTGTATAAACAGTTGTAACTGTTGGGTTAGCCGTTACAACTGAACCAGTTGTTAAAGATAAACCAGTAGATGGAGACCATGCGTAAGTACCATTAGTACCAGCACCACCAGCAGTTAAAGTAACTGGAGATCCTCCAGGATTACAAATAAATCCAGGCGAAGCAACAGCAGTAATAATTGGAGTATTAATTAATAATTGTGCTGAACCAGAAGTTATTGATGCACAAGTATTAGCAGAAGCAACAACAACTTGATAAAAATAAGTTCCAGAAGCTGAAACTGCACTTGTAGTTGTAACAACTAAACTTGCAGATGTATTACCAGTATAAGAAATACCTGTTGTAGTTGCATTACTAACATTTGTCCAAGGACCAGCATTAGAAGTAGCAAATTGCCATTGATATCCTGCAGCACCTGGAGCAGTTACGCTAAAAGTTTTTGAACCTCCAGAGTAACAAACCGTTTGATTAGTTGGTTGAGCAGAGATTGTTGCAGGAGTATTTACCGTAATATTTGCTTCTGCAGAAGTAACTGTAGTAGACGGAGAATTTACAATTCCGTTTACTCTTACTTTCCAACCATTATTTACTACTGTAAGTCCATTTAAAGTTAATGATGTAGTAGTCTCACCTGTGTAAGTTACTGCACCAAGAGTAGTTTCTGTACCATCAATAACAACCCAATCAGTTAAATCAAAATATTCCCAAATGATTTCGTCTGGAGTACTTGAGAAAGTAACATTGAAAGTTGCTGAGCCAGCACCAGTAGTACATAATGTAACAGATGCAGGATTAGAGTTAATTGCTAAATTAGCAACACTTAATTGAGCGCTGTTAGAAGCAACTGGTGTAGTACATGGACTAAATCCATTAACATTACATCTGTAAAACAATCCATTTTCGGCTAATGATGTAGTAACAGTTAAAGTTGTACTTGTAACACCACTATAAGTACTATTGTTAGATAAATCTGACCAAGTACTATTATTTGGTGAAACTTGCCATTGATATCCTACAATAGATCCTGAAGCAGCAATAGTAAAAGTTGCTATTGATGAAGGAAGTACACTTGAAGGCAATGGTTGTGTAGTTACACTAACTGGAGCATAAACATTTACTGTCACAGTATTTGGAGCATATGAAGTACAAAGAGTACCTGAATCATATATTTGAGCACCAATAACAGTTGAGCCAATACCAACAATTGATAATGTTCCATTAGCATCTATTGTTGCAACCAAAGGATTAGTTGAAGTCCAAGAAACTCCAGATGTTGCATTTTCGAAATCAATTACTGAAGCAGAACCTAAACATACTGTAGTTGCACCATCTGTAATAGGAGCAATAACAATAGCATTTTGAGTTACAGTTACTGGGCTAGATGTAGTATTACATCCACCAGCACCAGCAAGAGTTGCTGAATATGATTGTGTAACAGTTGGTTTAGAATAAACTGCAGAAACTACAGTTCCTGTGTAAGGAATAGTTGCAGCAGCATCAGAATATAAATCTGTTAATGGAGACCATGAAAGATTGGCTACTGGTGGAGAATAAGTATAAATTCTTCCAGAAGCAGGAACTATAGCATTAGTATCATTAGCAACCGATGTGCTTGCTGTATTTGAACTTAATGTAATACTACTAAAAGTAGTTGCATTTATTGTATAACCTACAGATGCTGTACCAACAGTTTGTGGTCCCATTGCACCGTAACGGTATTCTATAACATTAGAACTTTCATACAACCATGCTTGAAAAGTAGAGTTAG
>JAYTPS010000188.1:0-3886 GCA_043747155.1 Flavobacterium sp.
CTTTTGTAAAATGCCTAATAGTATAAAGTGAAACATTTTCGTTATAAGATACTTTAAACTTTTTAGACAAAATGGTTTTTAATTCATTAAAATTTTCAAATTTATCTTCAATACAAACCGAGAAACTAATAGCTGAATTTTGAATCAAACTAACTTTTATTTTGAACTTATGAAGCAACGCGAAAATTTCACTAATATTTCCTTCCATAATAAATGAAAAATCTATTGAAGAAAGCGAAATTAATAACTGATTTTTCTTAACAATAAAACAAGCCGTTTTTGGCTCTAAATCGGCACCTTTAGAAACTGAAGTGCCAGGCAATAATGGATTTATAAATGATTTTACAAATAATGGGATTTCTTTTTTTTGAAGCGGTTGAAGTGTTTTTGGATGAATAACACTTGCGCCATAAAAAGCTAGTTCAATAGCTTCACGATAGGAAATTTGATTAAGCAAAACCGCATTTTCAAAATATCTTGGATCGGCATTCATTACTCCAGGAACATCTTTCCAAATCGTTACGCTTTGAGCACTCAAGCAATAGGCAAAAATTGCAGCCGTATAATCTGAACCTTCACGACCAAGAGTTGTTGTAAAATTATTCTCGTCTGAGCCCAAAAATCCTTGTGTAATGTTTATTGCCTTTTTATTTATTCCTTTCGAAATTAATTGTTGAGTTTGTTCCCAATCAACTTCTGCATCTCTATAAGTTGCGTCTGTTTTTATAAAATTTCTAACATCTATCCAATTGTTTTTTAATTCTTTATGATTAAAATAATGGCTTACAATTGTTGTAGAAACAATTTCGCCATAACTAATTACTTGGTCGTAAACAAAATTATAATTAGGTGATTTATTACTTCTTAAAAAATATTCTAAATCGGCAAAATGGCTGTTTACTGCAAAAAAAACATCATGTTCTTCGTCGTCAAATAAATCTAATAAAATTTGGTTGTGGTATTTTCTAACTTCTTGAAGCGAAGCATGAAATTCGTTAGATTTTTCAAAATAGTTTTTGATAACTGTTTCAAGTGCATTGGTTGTTTTTCCCATTGCAGAAATAACAATTAGCAAATCTTCGTGACCAACTTTTAAAAGTAAATCAAAAACATTTTTTATTCCATTAGCATCTTTTACTGATGCTCCACCAAATTTGAATATCCTCATTCTATATTAGTATTAAGACTTTAGTATTAAGTATTAAGATTAATTTTTTCTAAAAATTCATTAATTCCTTTTTCATCCATTTGAACTAAATTCCAATCTACAAGCATTTTAGCTCCAGTTTTTTTATAAAAATCTATTGCTGGTGTGTTCCAATCTAAAACTGCCCATTCAATTCTTTTCACATTGTCTCGTTTTCCTTGTGCAATAATTTCACTATACAATGCAAATCCTGCACCAGTTCCGCGTTTATTTTCTTTTACAATTAAATCTTCTAGATGAATTGTTTTTCCTTTCCAAGTAGAATATCTGTAATAATAAAGTGCAATTCCAATTATCTCATTATCAATTTCTGCAACAAAAGTATAAAACAATGGATTTTCGGCAAAACCATCACGAACTAAATCATCAACAGTTACAACTACTGCATTGGGTTCTTTTTCGTAAACTGCCAATTCTTTTATCAATTCTAAAACCGAATTCATGTCGATTGGAGTTCCTTTTCTTATTATCATTTTAGTAAAATAAGTTTCAAAAATACAAATTGCTTTGCCAGTTCGCAAATACTTGAGTCCAAATTCCATTATAAAAGATTTGGAATTTGGAATTTTAAAATTATAGTTATATTGAATTTATTTTTTCTTCTTTTTAACTACCTTTTTTACAGGAATTTTTGTTGAAACCGCTTTATTATTTATTGGTTTTGTAACGTAAGTTTTGTATAAACCATCACTAATTGCTCTTTGTTTTGCATTTTCGGCTCTGTCTTTTGGATCTGGATGTGAACTCATCATTTTGGTTAAAAAATCGGCAGAATTTCCTCCACTTTTACTAGCCAAAAGTGCAAAAGCAGCTTCAACTGCATTTACATCATAACCATTTTGTTTCATAAAATCATAAGAAAAATTATCCGCATCAGTTTCTTGCTTTCTGCTGTGTTTACTGTCAAGCATTGCGCTTCCAAGTTGTCCTAATTGGCTGTCTGTAATTTTAGCAATTTTATCAGATTGTGATGAAACTACTCCAATTAATGCTCCTTTTCTTAAAGCTGCTTTCATTGCATCTTTAGTATCTTCATTGGCAACGTGACCAATTTCGTGACCAATAACTGCAAGTAATTGATTATCGTCCATAATATCCATCAAACCCGAATATACTCTAACACTTCCATCTGCAGTTGCAAATGCATTAACATCTTTAGTTAAATAAACTTTATAATTTAATGTTAAACCTTTTTCGGCAGCATGTTTTCCAAAAATTCTATTTAATCTTATCGAGTAACCATCTTTTGCTCCAGCAACAACATTAGTAGAATCCATTTTTCTTACTGCTTCTTTAGATAATTTGGCTGCATCTTCATTAGAAAAAGTAAAACTTGCAACGCCACTTTGCAAAGCTCCAAGTGCTTTTTCGCCCAAATTTATTTGAGCATTAACATTAGAAAAACTCAAAATTATAGTTAAAATTATAGTTAAAAAAGATTTTATTTTCATGGTTTAAAATTTAATAAATTGAGTAGCAAAGATAAAATAAGTTTATCAAAAATACGTAGTATAAATTTTACTCGATTCTAATTTATTTTTGAGAAAATAAACGATATTTGCAAAAAACACTACAACGATTTCGTAAATGGAAACACGCAACACAACTTTAGGAGAATTTATTATTGAAAATCAAAATGCATTTCAATATTCATCAGGCGAATTATCTAGAATAATAAACTCAATTCGATTGGCAGCCAAAGTGGTAAATTATAAAGTAAATAAAGCAGGATTGGTTGATATTGTTGGTGCTGCAGGCGAACAAAATATTCAAGGTGAAGACCAACAAAAGCTTGATGTTTATGCCAATGAAGTTTTTATTCAAACGTTAATTAATCGTGAAATTGTATGCGGAATTGCATCTGAAGAAAATGATGATTTTATAACCGTTGCCGGAAGTGATAAATCTCATAACAATAAATATGTTGTATTAATGGATCCATTGGATGGTTCGTCTAATATTGATGTAAATGTTTCGGTAGGAACAATTTTTTCAGTTTTTAGACGTGTAACTCCAATTGGTACTCCAGTACAAAGTGAAGATTTTCTTCAAAAAGGAATTCATCAAGTTGCAGCAGGTTACGTTATTTATGGCACATCAACTATGTTGGTTTACACAACTGGTCATGGTGTAAATGGTTTTACATTAAATCCAGCTATTGGAACTTTTTATCTTTCACATCCAAACATGCAGTTTTCTAAAGATGGAACCATTTATTCTATCAATGAAGGAAATTATGTTCATTTTCCGCAAGGTGTAAAAAATTATTTAAAATATTGTCAGCTTGAAGAAGGCGATAGACCTTACACTTCTAGATATATTGGAAGTTTAGTTTCAGACATTCATAGAAACATGATTAAAGGCGGAATTTATATTTATCCAACAAGTTCTAAAGCGCCAAAAGGTAAGCTTAGATTACTTTATGAATGCAACCCAATGGCATTTATTGCGGAACAAGCAGGCGGAAAAGCGTCAGATGGTTATTCTAGGATTATGGAAATTGAACCTACCGAGTTGCACCAACGTGTTCCTTTTTTCTGTGGAAGCTTAAATATGGTAGAAAAAGCAGAAGAGTTTATGAAACATTCATCTGTGTAGTTGAAATTCTACAAAGGTTTATTTGTTAAAATAAATTAACATTTGTTGGGAGAAATTTGTTAGATTTGCAAACATTTTTCA
>JAYTPS010000189.1:0-7738 GCA_043747155.1 Flavobacterium sp.
GTTTTGTAAAAGCACAAAATGCTCAAGACATAATTGATGGTTTAAAAGAAGACTTAAAAACAAATGTTGATGACAAAAAGAGAGCAACAATTTATTCAGATTTAACTTGGTATTATTCCAATATATCTACTGATTCAGCATTAGTTTATGGCAATAAAGCCATTTTAGAATCTACTAAAATAAAAGATTCGGTAATTCTTGCTCAAGCATATAGTGATTTAGGTGCAGTTTATTTTAGAAAAGCTGATTTTGAATCTTCTAAAAAAAGCTTTTTAAAAGCATATTCAATTAGAAAACTAAGAAAAGATAAAGTTGGAATGGCTAAAATAGCTGCTAATTTGGCAAATATTTACAATAAAGAAAATAAAAAAACACTAGCACTAAAATCATATCTTGAAGCTGTAGATTATTTTGAAAAAATAAATAATCTTGAATCAGCCGCTTTAATCAATGCAAACATTGGAGTTTTATTTAATGAATTAAAAAATTATAAAAAATCGTTACATTATACTAAAAAAGCTGTTGATTATCAAGAAAAAAACAAACAACATGTTGGTTTGTCAACATCCTATTTAACTATGGGAAATATAAACTTAAAACTTGAAGATACTTTAATGGCATTAAAATATTATGAAAAAAGCATAGTGTCATCTAAAATAGTCGAAAATAATGTTTCATTATCTAGTGCTTACAACAACATTTCAATAATAAAAAGTAATCAAAAAAAAGAACAAGATGTAGATACTTTATTAAAAAAGTCAAATGAAATAAGAGAAAAATTAAATCAAATAAAAGATGACACTGGTTTTTCATTAAGTATTGCTAATGGATATATGGTTAATGAAAAATTTGTCGAAGCAAAAAAAATGCTTTTAAAATTGAAAAAAGATTACAATAATGATGTAAAATATAAAAGCAAACTTTTGCAAACATATCAATATTTAATTCAAACTAACTCTTATTTAAATCTGCCAGATAGTGTAAATTATTACAGTAATCTTTCAATGAAATTAGAAAATGTTGTAATAGAAGAAACCGTTCAAAAGCAAACAAACGAGTTTGAATCTAAATACCAATCAGAAAAAAAAGAAAAAATAATTCTTCAAAAAGAACTTCAAAACAAGCGTAAAAATTATTGGATATTACTAATTTCTATACTAACACTTGCAAGTATACTATTAGGATATTTATTTTATCGACAACAAAAACTTAAAAACCAACAACAAGAACAAGAATTTCAATTAAATTCTGCAATTACTCAAATAGAAACACAAAATAAATTACAAGAACAACGACTTTCTATTTCTCGCGATTTGCATGATAATATTGGTGCACAACTCACCTTTGTAATCTCATCAGTTGATAATTTAAAATTTGGAAATAAAATTACCGATACTAAAATTACCAATCAGCTAACCAAAATCAGCGATTTTACCAAAGCAACAATAATTGAACTTCGTGACACCATTTGGGCAATGAATAGCAATGAATTTTCATTTGATGACTTGCGTTCAAGAATATTAAATTTTATCGAGAAAGCTAAAACAGCCAAAGAAAATATAGATTTTGTTTTTACAATTGACGAAAAATTAAGCAATACAAAGTTACCTTCAATTGTTGGAATAAATGTGTATAGAACAATTCAAGAAGCAATAAACAATGCTGTTAAATATTCAGATGCTTCTAAAATTAGAGTTCAAGTTTACAGCGATAATAACAAAATTGAAATTGAAATCCAAGATAACGGAAAAGGATTCGATGTAGAAAATTCAAATTCTGGAAATGGTTTGTATAATATGAAAAAACGAATAGAAGAAATTAAAGGTAATTACACCATAAATTCTAAAATAAATAAAGGAACAACAATAAGTATTTTAATAAATAAAATGCAATAAAATGATAAAACTTGCCATAGTTGACGACAATACCTTTTTGCAAAAAGCAATTCAAGAAAAATTAGATTTTTTTGATGACATTGAAATTAAATTCAAGGCCAATAATGGTCAAGATTTATTAGAAAAACTTGAAAAAAATCGTAACCTAGACTTAATTTTAATGGATATCGAAATGCCAAACATGAACGGAATTGAAGCTACCGAAATTGTAAAAAATAAATATCCTCAAATTAAAATTATCATGCTAACGGTTTTTGATAATGATGAAAACATTTTCAAATCAATTAAAGCTGGAGCCGATGGATATCTTTTAAAAGAAGTAAATCCTCAAGAACTTAACAATGCAATAATAGAAACTCTAAATGGTGGAGCAATAATGACACCATCAATTGCATTAAAAACTTTAAAACTTTTTAGAAATCCTGAATTATTTGAAGACATTCCAAACAAAGAAGACTACAATTTAACAACACGCGAAATAGAAGTTCTTGAACAACTAAGTAAAGGATTAAAATATAATGCAATTGCAGACAATCTTTTTCTATCTGCTGGAACGATTCGAAAACATGTTGAAAATATTTATACAAAACTCCAAGTACATAATAAAATGGAAGCCATTCAAAAAGCTAAAAGTAATAAATTAATATAATTATTTGTAAATCAGTTTTTTAATAATAATTAAAATACGCATAATTGCGTATTTTTTTGTGTTTTAACTAAAAGTAGATTTGTACTATAACTTAAAAACTTTTAAAAATGAAAACAAAAAATTATTTTATCAAAATTGCTTCGGCATTATTCTTATTATTTGCTTTTAATGCTCACGCAAATAATGTTCAGATTACAGGAACAACAGTTGTTGGTTCTAACGTTACCTTTAATATCTCTTGGGACAACAGTTGGAATGCCAGTGTTGCTCCAAACAATTGGGATGCAGTTTGGGTTTTTGTTAAATATCAAGATTGTAATACACGTTTATGGGCGCATGCAGGATTGAGTTCGCTTAGCGCAGACCATTCAACTTCTTCTCCGCTTCAAGTTGATCCTGTAACAGATGGTAGAGGAGTTTTCATTAGAAGAAGTGCTGTTGGTGGTGGAACAGTTGCTTCAACATCAGTAACTTTAAAAATGACAATTCCAGCAGGAACTTTTAACTATAAAGTTTTTGGGATAGAAATGGTAAATGTACCTCAAGGTCAATTTCAAATTGGTGATGGTGTAAGTATATCAACTTTTAATAGCATAAACATTACTTCAACTTCGCAATCTGGTGGATTAACATCAGCTACTTTAGGCGGAGCAGCAACAAATGTTCCAGCAACATTTCCTATGGGATTCAATTCTTTTTATTGCATGAAATATGAAATTTCTCAATTACAATATGTAGAATATTTAAACTCGCTAACCTATACACAACAAGCTGCCCATGTGGCAAATGATCCAATTTCTGCTGTTGGTACTTATGCAATGTTTCCAGGTTTTCAATTTAGAAATGGTGTTAGAATTTTAACATCTGGCAATAATGCAGCTACACCAGCAGTTTACGCATGTGATGCAACTGCAGGAGTAGAAAACAATAGCGATGACGGACAAGGAATTGCAATGAATAATTTGAGTTGGAGTGATGTTTCTGCTTATTTAGATTGGGCTGCATTACGACCAATGACTGAATTAGAATATGAAAAAGTATGCCGTGGTCCAGAAACTAGAATAGCAGGCGAATATCCTTGGGGTTCAACAGATATTAATGCAGTTCAAAGTTACAATGCAGGTGTAATAAATGATTTCTTAGGAAATGAAACATTTACTCCAGCAACTAATGGTAGTTGTGTAGTTGGTTCTGGAAGTGGTAATGGTGCTTATGGTCCATTAAAAGTTGGAACGTTTGCTACTGGAAGTTCAGGAAGAACATCTGCTGGTGCTGCTTATTATGGTGCTATGGAAATGGCAGGAAATGTTAGTGAAAAAGTTGTGGTTACAGCTAATGCAAGTGGTACAGCTTTTACAGGAAATAATGGAGATGGGACTATCACAGCTACAGGTTTTGCTAATCAAACATCTTGGCCAGATCCAACAACAGCAATTGGTGTGGGATTAAAAGGTAGTGACTCCGTTAATGCAGCTGCAAGAGCAAGAACATCAGACAGAGGTTTTATAACAACTGTAGATGCGGCAAGAGGATACACTTATGGAGGTCGTGGTGTAAGATAATATTCTAATTTGATAGAAGTGTATTTAATATAAATTCATTTCTAAATCAAAAATTAATAACAATTTTAAAATCAAATTAGAAATATGAAAACAACTAAAAATTTTATAGTTGTATTCTTAATCATTTTGTTGACACATTTATCATCGTTTGCTCAATATAACGGAGGAAATTCCTCTGGTTCTTTTTCACAAGAATTGAGTGTAACATCTTGCGGAATTCCGGCAAATTTTAATGCCTATTTCGGAGGATTTAACGATGGAGCAACAGTAGATGAATTAAGTAGTACAGCGTGTGGAATTCCACCATCGTTCTTTGCCTATCTTGGCGGAAATGATGATGGTGCCACAGTCGATGAATTATCGGCAACAGCTTGTGGTTTTCCACCTTCTTTCTATGCCTATTTTGGCGGAACTGATGATGGTGCTGCAACAGATGAAACTATTATTGGAATATGTCCTTTTCCACCATCTTTTTATGCCTATTTTGGTGGATTTGACGACGGATTTGTAGTAGACAAAACAGCTCCAATTTGTCCAACAGAACCACCAGTTGCAAGTTTTACGGCTTCAGCTACAGAAATTTGTGTAGGTCAATCTGTAACTTTTACAGATACTTCTACAAATATTCCTTCGGGTTGGAATTGGACTTTAACTGGCGGAACACCAAACAGTGCGACAGTTCAAAATCCAATAATAACGTATAATACACCAGGAAGTTATGCTGTAACATTGGTAGCTGCAAATTATAATGGAACTGATACAGTAACTTTAAATGGTTACATAAATGTGTATGCTTATCCTGTAGTAACCTCTACAACACCAGCAACAAGATGTGATGTAGGAACTGTAACTTTAAGCGCTACTTCAAATGTTGGAACTTTAAACTGGTATGCAAACCCAACAGGTGGAAGTAGTTTAGCATCAGGATTAAGTTTCACTACTCCAAGTATTGTTACAACAACAACATATTATGTTGAAGCACTTAATGGAGTTTGTTCCTCTGCAAGAACTGCAGTAATTGCTACCGTAAATACTACACCAACAATAACTTCAACAACTCCAAACAGTCGTTGCGATGCTGGTTCTGTTGTTTTAAGTGCCACTTCAAGTGCAGGAAATACCATTTGGTATGCAAATGCATCTGGTGGAACTCCTTTAGCTACAACAAATAGTTTTACAACACCAAGTATTTCTGTAACAACAACGTATTATGTTGAGGCAACTTCTGCTGGATGTACATCGCCAAGAACTGCTGTAATTGCAACGGTAAATACAACTCCAATAATTACTTCAACTACACCAAATAATCGTTGTGATGCTGGAACGGTAACATTATCGGCAACGGCAAATTCTGGAACTATTAATTGGTTTGCTACTGCAAGTGGTGGAACAAGTTTAGCAACTGGAACAAGTTTTACAACGCCAAGTATTTCAGTTTCTACAACTTATTATGTAGAATCCTCAAACGGAAGTTGTACTTCTGCTAGAACAGCGGTTATTGCTACAGTAAATGCAACTCCAGGAATTACAGCTGTTGGAAATAATAGTCGTTGCGACACAGGAACAGTAACCTTATCAGCATCTGCAAGTGCAGGAAATGTAGTTTGGTATGCCAATGCAACTGGCGGAACTGCCTTAGCAACTACCAATAGTTTTACAACTCCAAGTATTTCTGTAACTACAACTTATTATGTTGAGGCAGTTAACGGAAGTTGTGCTTCTGGAACAAGAACAGCAGTTGTAGCCACTATAAATCCTAGTCCAACAATAATTTCTTCAACACCAACAACTATTTGTGGTGGAGATACATTTACCATTTCGGCAACAGCAAGCGCAGGAACTTTAGCTTGGTATAATGTTCCAAGTGGTGGAATTGTTCAAGGATCAGGAAATAACTTTTCGTTAAGTAATTGGTCAACAACTACAACTTTTTATGTTCAGGCAACTGACGGAACTTGTCAATCGGCGAGAATTCCAGTAATTGTTACAGTAAATGATAGACCATTTAATACTACTTTAACTCCAGTAAGTCGTTGCGGAACCGGAACTGTAACATTAGCTGCAACTTATACAGTTGGAACTATAAATTGGTACGATGTTCCGACTGGTGGAACTTCAATTGCAACAGGTTCGAGTTTTACAACTCCAAGTATTGCAACAACTACAACTTATTATGTTGAAGCTGAAAATAATGGATGTATTTCTACAATTAGAACTGCAATTACGGCTACAGTTTATGAAGTGCCAGTAATTACGTCATCAACTCCTGCAAGCAGATGCGGCACAGGAAGTGTGCAACTGCAAGCAACGTCTAATGTGGGAACTATCAATTGGTATACAAATTCTTCAGGAGGAAGTTCATTAGCAACTGGTGGATTATTCAATACGCCAAGTTTGTCAGCTCAAACTACTTATTATGTAGAGGTTACTAACGGAACTTGTACTTCTGTAAGAACTCCAGTTACTGCAACAATTTACACAGCAGTTTCAGTTCTTTCAACTAATCCATCAAGTAGATGTGATAGTGGAACTTTAACATTAAGTGCCACGACAGAAAGTTTTGGAACTTTAAATTGGTATGCAAATGCTTCTGGAGGAAGTTCGTTAGCAACAGGAAATAGTTTTACAACTCCAGTTATAAGTGTTTCAACGACCTATTATGTTGATTCAACAAATGGTGATTGTACTACATCTAGAGTAGCTGTAACGGCTTCAATTATTCCAACTGCTGCACCAACAGGATTTTCAAATCAAACATTTTGTTCTGGTGAAACTGTAGAGTTAATACTTGCAAATGGAACCAATATTATTTGGTATGACGCATCAACTGGTGGTAACATAATTCCAACAGGCACACCATTAGTCTCAGGCACAACATATTATGGTTCTCAAACTATTGGAAGTTGCGAAAGTCCAAATAGATTGTCGGTAACAATGACTTTTGGTGGTTGTTTAGGAGTTGATACATTTGATTTTAATCAAATACAATTGTATCCAAATCCAGTTTCAAATATTTTGAAAATTTCTAGTACTCAAGAGCTTTCATCAATAGAAGTTTTTGATATGCTTGGAAGATCATTATTAAAGAAATTCAACACTACTTTTGAAACAGAAATTAATATGTCTAATATGCCAACTGCAACTTATTTAATTCAAGTTAAAGTTGAAAATCAAGTAAAAACTTTTAAAGTTATTAAACAATAGTAAGTAGTTTTTAGTTTTTTATTAAACCATTCGTTTCGGCGAATGGTTTTTTTATTTTTAAAAAATATAATTTTCAAGAAATAATTTTAAATTTGGCATCAATGAAGCCCACAGACAGAAAAACCGAAATTATAAATTGCTCTGCAAAACTTTTCAAAGAAAAAGGTTACAGCGCAGTTACAATGCGTGATATTGCGCAAGAAATGAATATTAAAGCCGCAAGTTTATACAACCATATCAAATCCAAACAAGAGATTTTAGTTTTAATAATAATAACTACTGCCGAGGAATTTACAAATGTGATGAATGAAATTGTAAGTTCATCTGAAACTACAATCAAAAAAATAGAAAAAGTCATTCAACTTCATATTGACATAACATTATTAAATTCCGATTTTTTAGCATGTCTAAACAACGATTGGATGCAT
>JAYTPS010000190.1:0-7056 GCA_043747155.1 Flavobacterium sp.
GAAAACTTGTTTGATATTGGCGATTCTAATTTTGGCGCAGCACCAGACAGATTTGAAAGAAATGCAAATTTAGATTCGGTAATTTACATTTCTAAAGAAAAAATTATTTTAGTTACTAGTGAACATTGTGTAACATCTGATAGAAAAAACCATAAAATTATAGATTCAAAAGTTTGGAATGCTGGAAGAGAAACGGTTTTCAATAGTCCATTATTTTCTAAAAATCATTCATTAGATAGTATTAAAAGTGTTTTAAAACAAGAATATAATTTTAGAAATGATATTAACAAAGTAGTTTTTATAGGATTTGATAATAATAAAAAACAGATTGTAAAAACTAAGAAAAAGAAAAAATCTATAATTCCATTTGTTGAAAATAAACCAAATCTTCCTTCAAAACCATTGTTGATTTTTGCATTATTTTCTTTGGCAACACTTGTTGCATTTTTCACTTGGAAAACTACCAATTTCAAAACTTTGGCTTCCAACTAATGCAAAAAATTTTAGAAAAAAATTTAGCTGTTTTTTTTGTTTTAGGTTATCTATTTATTCCGTTAACGTTAAACGGAAAAGACTGGCAATTTCAACTTACAAATTTTCTTTTTTCTAAACCAATTTCGTTTATTCAAAACAGTTTTTATCCAAAAGCTTTAAAACAAATCGATTTTTCATCTGATACAATTGCAATAAACTTATTGTTGTTACTCTTGTTTTTTATTTCGATAATTGTTGTAATAATTTTAAAATTTACAAGATTTAAAATTAATAAATTTATAATTCTTTCTAGATTAATTACTTGCTATTACATTGCTTTTATACTTTTAGAATATGGATTTAACAAAGTTTTTAAAGCACAATTTTATCTCCCAGAACCTAATATTCTTTACACGCCTTTTGGAAATTTAACCAAAGATATTTTATATTGGTCAACCATTGGAACATCTCGTTTTTATTCGATTTCAATGGGAATTATAGAAGTTTTAGTTGCTATTTTAATTCTTTTTAAACCAACAAGAGTTTTAGGATTGTTAATGGCAATTGCTGTTTTTATAAATATTGTTTTAATCAATTTTGGATTTGATATTTCTGTAAAAACATTTTCAATTTTCTTGCTTTTTGCATCAATATTTGCCGTTTTTCCTTATTTGAAAACACTAATAAACTTTTTGATTTTTCACAATACAGCACAATTGCTTAATAATCAAATAATTATAAGTAATACATTTATTAAAACTTGGGTTAAATTTTTAGTTATTGGGTTATTTTTTATTCAAGTTTTGTATCCTTATTTTAAAACACAAAACTTTAACGACGACAATTATAAACGACCATTTCTTAACGGAGCATATCAAGTATTAAAAATTATAAAAGAAAATGACAACTTAAAACAAAGCGATTTTCCAATAAAAAATATCTTCATTCATAGAAAAAATTACATCATTTTTCTAGGAAAGAACAATGAAATGACCGATTATCATTTTGATTTAGACACAATAAATAAAAAAATGTATTTGCAAGACTACAAAAAAAATAAAATTTCTGTTATGTATGAATTTTCAAAAAAAGACAGTACTTTTAAACTCCAATTTAAAAAGTATTTCATTTTTACAAAGGCCATAAATTGGGAGCAATTACCAGCTTTACAAAATAGAAATCATTATACAATTGATGGAATACAATAAATTCAACAAAATTTTCGTTATCAATGTTGTTGTAACAAAAATATTTTAAATTCGTCTTACATTTGTTAAAAAATATATAATAAGACATTTACAACTATAGTTTCAGTTTGCTAGAATTGAAAAAAAACCAATCAAAGTATGAAAAAATTATTAGTTACAACTTTTTTAATAGCTTCAATAGCTTCAATAATTTCATGTTCTAAAGATGAAGTTGAAGAACCAATGTTAATTGTGAAATTTAATTTTGACCCAAATCAAGTTCGATTAAACGGTTTGGGTCAACCATCAACTATTTCTGCTGGAAATGCTGCGCAATCACCAATTTTTAACTCAATTTCTGCACATTATTTAGAACTTGCGCCAACATCAACTACACAATTAGGACAAGGAGAAATTGTATATCACGCACCAGAAACTACACTTGGCGGAAGTAACGCAATAGATTTTAGCCAATCAAAAATCGTTTCACAAGGAGAAACTTTTTTAAAAATTCCGCTTAGTCAAATTCAAGCAGGAAATTACGAATGGCTTAGAGTTTCGTTATCGTATCAAAATTATAAAATAAACATTCATCATCAAGATGTTGATTATCTTGGAACTTTAGCAAGTTTTGTTGGTTTTAATACTTACATTGGTTCTCACTCAATTGAAAACAATATTTTTCCGATTAATGCCAATAGAGCCCAAGGTTATTGGGCATTTGCATTAAACAATCAACCTTATTCCTCATCTGGACAAGCACCAGCTGGAGCAACTACCGTTCCAAATCCTTTAGCTACTACATCGCCAATTCCTGCAGGTTCTTGTGTAGTTACTGGAAAATTTCCAGAAAATTTAATAATTACTGGCAACGAAACCCAAAACATTACCTTAACACTTTCGCTATCGATAAATAATAGTTTTGAGTGGCAAGAAGTAACAAATGACGGCAAATTTGAGCCATCAATTGGAGAAAATGTAGTCGATATGGGTTTACGCGGATTGATTCCTAGTTTTGTTAAGTAGTTTTAATTTAAAAAAACTTAAATTGTTAATGCCATAACACTTTGATAATCAATAAGTATTAAACTCACTTTAAATTGATTATAAATTACATCGAAAAGGTTGTAGTTAATAACATTATGCAGTATTTTTGTTTGATTTTTTATAATAAATTATACAATCTTATGGCAAAATCTGCACTACTAAAGTCATCTATCGCTAAGAAATACTGGATGGCTCTTACAGGTTTGTTTTTATGCTTGTTTTTGGCAGGTCATTTAGCAGGAAATCTTCAACTAATTTTTAGTGATGCATTACATTTTAATCAGTATGCGTTATTCATGACTTCAAATCCAGCGGTAAAACTACTTTCTTACCTAACTTACATTTCAATTTTATTTCACGCTGTTGATGGATTTCTATTAACCTATCAAAACATTAAAGCTAGACCAATTGGTTATGCTAAGAATAGTCCAGCTGCAAATAGTTCGTTTTCATCAAGAAACATGGCGGTTTTAGGTACATTAATTTTGGTTTTTATAGTTGTTCACATGCTTAACTTTTGGTCTGTAATGCATTTTGACGAAAAAATGCCTTTACAAACAATAACAGTAGAAGCAATGGGACAAAAACAAGAGTTGTATTTAACAACAAATGAAGGATATATTCCAGTTCCTCAAGTTGCTAAAAACTTTGAAGAAGCAACCAAATTGGGAATGGCATCTTATATTGACAATAGAACAGAATTTTATAATACCCAAGCAAAAGTAAAAATTGGTGAAGGTTATAAGGATTTACATAAAATTACTGTAGCTTTTTTTAAAGATGCTAAATTGGGTTTAATAGCCACTATTTTATACGTTTTAGCAATGGCAGTTCTTGCATTCCATTTATTTCATGGTTTTCAAAGTGCCTTTCAAACAATGGGATTAAATAATTCCAATTGGACTCCAAAAATAAAATTATTTGGAACTGCATTTGCAATTATTGTTCCAATATTATTCGCAATTATTCCGGTTTACATTCACTTTTTCTTAAAATAATTTTATGCTGATTTTTAATCAGTACAAATTCGAAATATTATGAAGTTAGATTCTAAAATACCAGAAGGTCACATTTCAGACAAATGGACAGATTATAAAGACCATTTAAAATTGGTTGCGCCAAACAACAGACCAAAGATTGATATTATTGTTGTTGGAACAGGTTTGGCTGGCGCTTCTGCTGCTGCTTCACTTGCAGAAATGGGTTATAATGTTAAAGCATTTTGTTTTCAAGATTCACCTCGAAGAGCACATTCCATTGCAGCTCAAGGAGGAATAAATGCAGCAAAAAATTATCAAAATGATGGTGATAGCACTTTTAGATTATTCTATGATACTATAAAAGGTGGTGATTATAGAGCAAGAGAAGCAAACGTTCATCGTTTAGCAGAAGTTTCTTCAAATATTATTGACCAATGTGTAGCTCAAGGTGTTCCATTTGCTAGAGATTATGGAGGATTGCTAGACAATCGTTCGTTTGGTGGAACTCAAGTTCAAAGAACTTTTTATGCTGCAGGACAAACAGGACAACAATTGTTACTTGGTGCGTATTCTTCATTGTCAAGGCAAATTGGTTTAGGTCGCGTTCAAATGTTTAGCCGTCATGAAATGTTAGAATTGGTAAAAGTTGATGGAAAAGCTCGCGGAATAATTGCACGTAATCTTGTTACTGGTGAACTTGAAAGACATTCGGCTCATGCTGTTGTTATTGCTTCTGGTGGTTATGGAAATGTTTATTTTCTATCTACAAATGCTATGGGAAGCAATGTAACCGCTGGCTGGAAAATTCATAAACAAGGAGCTTTATTTGCAAATCCTTGTTTTGTACAAATTCATCCAACTTGCATTCCTGTTCATGGAACTAATCAAGCAAAATTAACTTTGATGTCAGAATCATTGCGAAATTCAGGAAGAATATGGGTGCCAAAAAATAAAGATGATGCCGAAGCGATTAGAGAAGGAAAAATAAAGCCAACTCAATTAGTAGAAGAAGAAAGAGATTATTTCTTAGAAAGAAAATATCCAGCTTTTGGAAACTTAGTTCCTAGAGATGTAGCTTCAAGAGCAGCAAAAGAATTATGCGATGAAGGTCACGGAATAGAAGCTAACGATACTAATGAAGGTGTTTATTTAGATTTCTCTACAGAAATTCAAAATAAAGGTAAACAAACTGCTTATGCCAAAGGAAATCATAATCCAACAGTCGAAGAAATTACTAAATTAGGAAAACAGTGGCTTGAAGAAAAATATGGTAACTTGTTTACAATGTACCAAAAAATAACAGATGAAAATCCGTATGAAACTCCAATGAAAATTTATCCAGCAGTTCATTATACAATGGGTGGAGTTTGGGTTGACTACAACTTACAATCAACGATTCCAGGATGTTTTGTTGCTGGAGAAGCAAATTTTTCAGATCATGGTGCTAACCGGCTTGGAGCTTCTGCATTAATGCAAGGTTTAGCCGATGGTTATTTTGTTTTACCTTATACAGTTTCTAATTATTTGGCAGACGAAATTAGAACAGGAAAAATATCAACAGAATCACAAGAGTTTGTTGATGCAGAAAATAATGTTAAGAATTTAATTGATAAATTTTTAAATAATAATGGCTCAAAAACCGTTGACTATTTCCATAAAAAACTAGGATTAATCATGTGGAATAAAGTTGGAATGGGACGAAATGAAGCTGGTTTAAAACAAGCCGTTGCCGAAATTTCTGCTTTAAAAGAAGAGTTTTACAAAGAAGTTAATGTGCCAGGGATTTCAAATGAATTGAATCAAGAATTAGAAAAAGCACTTCGTGTTGCCGATTTTATAGATTTAGGACAATTAATGGCAATGGATGCTTTGCAAAGAAAAGAATCTTGTGGCGGACATTTCCGTGAAGAATATCAAGATAGCGAAGGTGAAACTCTTCGTGATGATGAAAACTTTTCTTTCGTTGGCGCTTGGGAATATAAAGGTGACGATATTACAAAATCAGAACTTCATAAGGAAGAATTAAAATACGAGTTTATTAAAATTGCAGCTAGAAATTATAAATAGTAATGAGTAATTAGTGAATAGTAATTAGAAAATGAAATAATACAAATTCATCTTCGAAAATAAATTTAAAAGACTAATCACTAATCACTAGTTACTAATCACTTAAAAAGAATAAATTATGTCTTCAGCAAAAAATATCAATATAAACCTTAAAATTTGGCGCCAAAAAAACGCTAAAGCCAAAGGTAGCATGGAAACTTATAAATTAGACAACGTTTCTACAGCAAGTTCGTTTCTGGAAATGTTAGACCAATTAAACGAGCAACTTATTAACGATAAAAAAGAGCCAGTCGCTTTTGATCACGATTGTCGCGAAGGAATTTGTGGCATGTGTTCGCTTTATATAAATGGTAGAGCACACGGTCCAGATACAGGAACAACTACATGCCAGTTACACATGAGAAAATTTAATGATGGAGAAACCATTTTTATTGAACCATGGCGAAGTAAAGCATTTCCAGTAGTAAAAGATTTAGTTGTAGATAGAAGTTCGTTTGATAGAATTCAACAAGCTGGAGGTTTTGTATCAGTAAATACATCAGGAAGAACAATTGATGCTAATGCAACTCCTATTAATAAAAATGATGCCGATAAAGCTTTTGAAGCAGCAGCATGTATTGGTTGTGGCGCTTGTGTAGCAACTTGTAAAAATGGTTCAGCAATGTTGTTTGTTGGAGCAAAAGTATCACAATATGCACTTTTACCACAAGGAAAAGTTGAAGCAACAGCAAGAGTTTTAAACATGGTTAGACAAATGGACGAAGAAGGATTTGGAAATTGCACCAATACTGGCGCTTGCGAGATTGAATGTCCAAAAGGAATATCTTTAGAAAATATTGCAAGAATGAACAGAGAATATTTAAAAGCGAGTATTAAGTAAATTATTTCATTTTTAATTAAAAATATTTAGAAACGTATTCATTAATTTGAATGCGTTTTTTATTTAAAGATTGTTTTATTTCTTATTTTAGCTAAAAAAATGAAAGCCACTACAACCTTACTAATTCTAATTTTTCCATTAATTTTATTTTCACAACATAAAAAAAAGGGAAAATTTAATGAGTTTTCATTAAAAAATAATTCAATTGAAGTTTTTACTTCTGCCGACAGTACAACTTTTAGATTGACAAAAACAGACAATCTAGAGTTTTCAGAATTAAAACAGCCACTAGAAACTCAAATTTGTGTATTTGTAAATCCAACTAATGAATTCCAAACTTTTTTAGGAATTGGAGGAGCAATAACTGATTCAAGTGCAGAAGTTTTTGCTAAATTACCATCTAATAAACAATCTGAATTAT
>JAYTPS010000191.1:0-2971 GCA_043747155.1 Flavobacterium sp.
TGGAGTAGAAGCTTATCCTATTGAACCTGAAGAAGCTTTACTAATGAATTATGTTGCAGTATTAAATGCAACTAATGACGCAGCCATTTTTAAAATAATGCACCAAAGCAATTGGGACGAAAAAATTGAAATTTCCAATATCTTTTCTTTGGTCAAAAGGAAACAATTCTTTCAAGATATTACTGATGAAAATTCGTTTGATTTAATTTATTTTGATGCTTTTGGATATAGAGTTCAACCTGAATTGTGGTCGTTAGAGATTTTTAAAAAAATGTATACTGCTCTAAAAATAAATGGAGTAATAGTTACTTATGCTTGTCGTTCTTCAATAAAAAAAGCCATGATAGAATCAGGATTTACTGTTGAAAAGCTTCCTGGCGCACCAGGAAAACGTGAAATGCTAAGAGCTACAAAAAAATAATATTACCTAAATAATTTACAACATCTTACTTTAAAACTTAAGCCAATTTAAATTAATATTTAGATTGGCTTTTTTGTATGTGAATTTTATAACTTTCTTAAAAAGTTTTATAACTCACTTTGTAACTTAAAACAGACCTTTATAACTTGAATTTAATATTAAGTTTATTTCTATTTTAAAAATTTTAACTCATGCAAACAAAAAAAACACACACCATTTTGCCCAAAAAAAGTGATGCTAAGAAAAAAACAGAACACGCAAATACTAAAACAAAATCAAAATTTTCTAAGCAAGGTCTTAAAAGAAATTTAAACGAATTTGGAGAAAACGATTCATTATAATTAATAAAACAAACATGACAACTAACCAAACACAAAACCTATTTATTGTTGAAGATAACCCAGCAACTGCATTAAAATTACATCAGTTTCTTAAATCTAGATTTGGTACAATATATAATATTTTAACTTTTTCTGATTCTGTAAAAGCATTAGAACAAGTTGATAAAAACACATCAATTGTAGTATTAGATTATGATTATTTTGGCGAAAAAGGCACTCAAATATTAGAGTTTATTAAAACAATTAATCCTAATACTGAGGTAATAATATTAGCCAATCATGATGATATAGGTACAAAAATAGAATCTTATAAATATGGTGGCACAGATTATTTGGTTAAAGACAAAATAATTAAAAAAAGGTTAGATGCTAAAATTTTTTCAATTATATCTTATTCATCCAATTATTTGCAACTAAATTATACTGTAACACAATTTTTATTTTATGTACTCTTTTTATGTGTACTTATTGGTGTTTTCGTTTTTGTAGCGATGCAAATATTCCATTAATTTATAAATTTAAATTAATTTTTTTAACTTATTTATATTTAAAAATTTTGTAACTATTTCAAAAAGTTGTGTAATAACAAATATGCTTCACACTTGTAAATTTGTAATTATTTAATAGCAAAACTTTAAAATTTTAAACAATGGAAGAAAATAAAATTGTTCAAGAAATTATAGAAAACAATATTGATTTTAATTTAACTGTTAATGCTGTTAATGTTAGTGTAATTGGTAACAATGTTACACTTCAAGGGATTGTAAATTCTCATCAAGAAAAAATTCAAGTTGAAAACATTGCATGGAATGTCTATGGTGTTAAGTCTGTTAGCAACAAGCTTTCAATTTATAATGAGAGTTAAATATTAAATTTATCAACAGAAATGAAAAATCAAACTCATAATTTAAGAAAATTAGATATTAATTCTAAAATAGAAAACAGTAAATCGAATGCAAATTGCAATGTGTTTTTGGATGAATTGGTTAGAATTTATAAACAGGAAAAAAGTTTAAATGAAACGTTGCCTAACAAAATTAAAACAGAAAGTGATCCTGAAATAATTGAAGCATTGACAACACATTTAAAGTTTACCCAAGAACATTTGTTGCGGCTGGAAGATTTTTTCGAATCAATTAATTACAATATTAACATTACTAATTAAAAAACTTAATATGATACCAAAAATTGGAATTACTGAAACTAATTTACAAAACAGTGCAAAACTATTATCTGTAGTTTTATCAGATGAAATGACTTTGTATATTAAAACTAGAAAATTTCATTGGAATGTTGCTGGACAAAGTTTTATGGAATTGCACAAACTATTTGAAGCACAATACACTGAATTAGAAAAAATTATTGATGAAGTTGCTGAAAGAATTAATAAACTTGGTGCCAAAACTATTGGGACTATGAAAGAATTTGGCGAACAAACAAGAATTAAAGAAAATCCAAATAAATATCCTAACCAAAACGGAATGATGGCTGAATTACTTTCAGATCATGAAGCATTGGTATGTGAATTACGAAAAGATATTGACGTTTGCACAGAAACAAACCATGATGCTGGAACAGCCGATTTGCTTACAGGAATTTTACAACAACATGAAACAATTGCTTGGATTTTAAGAAGATATTTAAGTTAACCAATAAAAATTAAATCATGATTAGAACTGCAAAAGCCCATTGGTCTGGAAATTTAAAAGATGGCAAAGGAAATTTATCAACACAAAGTGGAGTTTTAGAAACTACAAATTATAGTTTTAAAACTAGATTTGAAGAAGGAGAAAAAGGAACAAATCCCGAAGAATTACTTGCAGCTGCTCATGCTGGATGTTTTACAATGGCAGTTAGCTCTATGTTAAATCAAAAAGGTTTTACGGCAACAAATTTAGATACCGAAGCAAAATTATCAATGGAAGGTTTAACCATAACTGGAATTCATTTATCAATTACAGGTCAAGTTCCAGAAATTACTCCCGAAGAATTTGCAACTATAACTAAAGAAGCCGAAAAAAACTGTGTGATTTCTAAAGCATTGAGTGTTTCAATTACTTCTGAAGTTCATTTAATTTAATAACATTTAAATTTCTATTTAAAAATGTGAATTATATAAAGATTTGAAAAATTAATATAACAATCAACAAGTATTTTTTATAGAAATTTACAACAAGAAATAAAGGTATATAGATTACCAAAAATATAA
>JAYTPS010000192.1:0-4952 GCA_043747155.1 Flavobacterium sp.
GCCAATTATTATCAACAACTTATGTCTTGGTGGAATAATGATGTTAAATATCAAATACCAAAACCAAAACCAATTATTGTTTCTAAACCAATCAAAATGGTTGGTAATATTAGAGGCGTTGTTACTGATGATGTTGGTGGTTTACCTGGAGCAACTGTTGTTGTTAAAGGAACTACTAGAGGAGTTGCAACTGATATTGACGGAAAATTTGCACTAAATGCTAGACAAGGCGAAACTTTAGTAATTTCTTTTATTGGTATGGAAGTTAAGCAATTGACTATTGGAAGACAAACAAACTATACCATTAGACTAAAAAATTCTTCATCAAATTTAGATGAAGTTTTAATAACTGGTGCTAATGGAATTAAAAACCGAAATAAAGGAGAAGATGATGAAGAAAACGGTGTAGAAAGAAAGTATAAAAGAGAAGCTCAAACTTCATCTCAACAAGTTGTAAAAAGTGAAACATTAACTCAATCAGTAAATAGAAATATAGTGCCAATAGCAGGAAAAGTTTCTGGAATAAAGGTTACAAATTCTAACGGTTTTTCAAGAAACGGAACTTACAATTGGAAATCATCCGATTCAATTTCAATTGAAAATAATGATAACGGCTATTTTGTAAAGGAAAAAACTAAGGTTACTCAATGGAATCCAGATAGAATATATTTAAAAGTTTTGGCAAATGTTACTGCCGATAAAAAGTATGAAGCATACTTGCAATTGAGAAATGATGAAATGACAAACCCAAATTTTTATTTTGATGTAGCCAATTATTTTTATGACAAAGGCGATAAAGAAAATGCACTTTTGGTATTGAGTAATATTGCTGATTTAGGATTAGAAAACCATCAGTTGTATAAATCTTTAACTTATTTATTGCGTCAATGGGAAGCTTTTGATGATGCATTGTTTACCGCAAATCAAGTAGCAATTTGGAGAGCACAAGAACCACCAGCACATCGAGATTTGGGTTTAACTTTAGAAGATAATAAACAATATCAAGCTGGTTTTGATGAATTAATAAAAGCATTAGAAGTAAATTATTATGGTGAAATGAGCGGACAATATTCAGGAGTAGAAGATATTATATTAATGGATTTAAACCGAATGATGCAAGAACATAAAGGAATTAAAACTGATAAATTAGATAAAAAATATTTAGATAAAATGCCAGTCGAAATAAGAATTATCTTAAACTGGAATCAAATGGATACCGATATCGATTTGCATGTAATTGAACCAACTGGCGAAGAATGTTATTATGGTCACAGAGATACTCAAGCTGGCGCAAGATTTTCTAAAGATTTTACTCAAGGTTATGGTCCAGAACAATATTTATTACGCAATGCTGTAAAAGGAAAATACATGATTAAAACCAATTATTTTGGAGAAAGAACACTTACAGAAAATGGTCCAACAACGGTTATGGTAGAAATTTATACAACCAAAGCCAACGGAAAAACAGAACGAACTCTTCAAACTATTCAATTAGGAAAAGTGAAACAAAACGAGAATTTGGCCGAAATAACAATAGATTAGTTAATTAGTTAGGTTAATTTTTGGAAAGCAGCTTTGAAAGAAATTTTGAAGCTGTTTTTTTTAAATAAATTTCTAAAAAAAATATCCCAAGCCGAAAACTTGGGATTTGTTATTTATTTTAAACCTGCTAAACTATGCTCTAAAGTTGTAATTTTAGATAAAGTATCGGCTTCTTTTTTACGTTCTATTTCTAACACTTTTTCTGGTGCTCCAGCAACAAATTTTTCGTTTAATAGTTTAGCTTGCACCGATTTTAGAAATCCTTTATTGTAAATTAATTCTTCTGTTAATTTGGCAATTTCGGCTTCAATATTTATGTTTCCTGATATTGGTATAAAGTATTCGTTAGAATTTACTCTGTAAGACAACGCACCATCAACTTTATCTGAAACATATTCTAATATATTGATGTTTCCAAGTTTAGAAACAACTGAATCAAAATAACTTGAAGCTTTGTCATTGTTTAAAATTTTTAAATCTATAGTATCTTTAAACGGAATATTTTTATCTTTTCTAATAGTTCTTATTCCTGAAATTACCCCAATTGTTGTATCAAAATCTGAAATTAATTTTTCATTAAAAGATTTTGATTCTGGCCATTGCGAAACTATCAAAGCATTTTGAGATGTTCTTTCAGCTATTAAATGCCAAATTTCTTCTGTTAAAAATGGCATAAACGGATGTAATAATTTTAAATTACTTTCCATCATTTCTATGGCTTTGTCAAATGTAACTTTGTCAATTGGTTGTTGGTATGCAGGTTTTATCATTTCTAAAAACCAAGAACAAAAATCGTCCCAAACTAGTTTGTAAATTGCCATTAAAGCATCAGATATTCTGTATTTTTCGAAATGATTTTCTATTTCTAAAAGCGTTTGTTGCAATTTAGTTTCATACCATTCTATTGCAACTTTAGACGACTGTGGTTGCTCAATTGAACTTGAAACTTCCCAACCTTTAATCAATTTAAAGGCATTCCAAATTTTGTTAGAAAATGCTTTTCCTTGATTGCACAGTTCTTCGTCGAACATAATATCGTTTCCTGCAGATGCACTTAAAAGCAATCCTACACGAACACCATCGGCACCAAATTTTTCTATTAATTCTAAAGGATCAGGCGAATTTCCTAATGATTTAGACATTTTTCTGCGTTCTTTATCTCGAACCAAACCAGTTAAATATACATTGGTAAATGGTTTTTTTCCAGCATATTCATAACCAGCAATAATCATTCTGGCAACCCAAAAGAATAAAATATCTGGACCAGTTACTAAATCGTTGGTTGGATAATAGTATTTAAAATCTTCGTTTTCTGGATTTAATATTCCACCAAAAACTGCCATTGGCCACAACCATGATGAAAACCAAGTATCAAGTGCGTCTTCATCTTGCCTTAAATTTTTTGTTATGAGTTGTGGGTTTTGAGTTTTGAGTTTTGCTAAAACTAAAGCGTCCTCTATATTTTTGGCAACTACAAAATCTTCTTTTCCATCGCCATAAAAATAAGCCGGAATTTGTTGTCCCCACCAAAGTTGACGAGAAATATTCCAATCGCGAATGTTTTCTAACCAATGACGATATGTATTGTCAAATCGTTTTGGATATAATTTTATTTCGTTTGATTCTAAAACTGCTTTTATAGCTGGTTTTACCAAATCTTCCATTTTTAGAAACCATTGATCGGATAATCTTGGTTCGATAACTGCTTTGGTTCTTTCAGAAGTTCCAACTTTATTGAGATGTGATTCGATTTTGGCTAAAGCACCAATTGTTTCTAATTCTTTTACAATTTCTTCACGAACTACAAATCTATCTTTTCCTTGATAATGCAACCCAAAAGAGTTTAAAGTTGCATCGTCATTGAAGATGTCAATGATTTCTAGGTTGTGTTTTTCTCCAAGCGTTTTATCGTTCATATCGTGAGCAGGAGTTACTTTTAAACATCCAGTTCCGAATTCTATATCTACATATTCGTCTTCAATAATAGGAATTATTCTTCCTGATATTGGAATTATTACTTTTTTACCTTTTAAATGTGTAAAACGTTCATCGTTTGGATTTATACATATTGCTGTATCTCCAAAAATAGTTTCTGGACGAGTTGTTGCAACTGTAAGAAGCTGGTCAGAATTTTCTAATTTATATTTTAAAAAATATAATTTTCCTTGTCGTTCTTCAAAAATTACTTCTTCGTCTGACAATGTTGTTTTGGCTTCTGGATCCCAATTTACCATTCTATAACCACGATAAATTAATCCTTTATTGTATAAATCTACAAATGAATGTATTACAGAAGCTGACATATTTTCATCCATAGTGAACTTGGTTCTGCTCCAATCGCAAGAACATCCTAATTGTTTTAGTTGTTCTAGAATAGTTCCTCCATATTTGGTGGTCCAATCCCAAGCGTGTTTTAGAAATTCTTCTCTAGTTAAATCGTTTTTGTTAATTCCTTCACTTTTTAATTTGGCTACAACTTTGGCTTCGGTTGCAATTGATGCGTGGTCTGTTCCTGGAACCCAACAAGCGTTGAAACCTTTTAGTCGTGCACGACGAATGAGTACATCTTGAATGGTATTGTTCAACATGTGTCCCATGTGTAAAACTCCGGTAACGTTTGGTGGTGGAATTACTATTGTATAAGGAATACGAGAATCTGGTTTGGATGTAAAATAATCGTTTTTCATCCAATAGTCGTACCATTTATTTTCTATTTCTTTGGCGTTGAATTGTGCTGGAATCATTTATATATTTGATTTATAATATTTGAATTTTTATTTGAATAAGAGTTAATTACCAATGCTTTCTAGCCCTGATAGTAGAGAAAATACTTGTTTTTTCAACAAGTATTGTAACGTATAGCAGGAAAACGGATTGCTGATAAAAAGCTAACCATTCGCTTCAAAAAAAATTGGTATACTATTGTATTCTATTTGCAAAAGTAAGTAATTAAGTCGTTTAAACTTTTTTCAATTGGCTGTAAAATTGCCTTTTTATCCCATATTTCATCTTTTTTTTATCCGTAGCCATGTTATGCCGTAAAAAAGATAGAATCTGAAACAAAAATTCTTATTTTTTCGCTTCAATCAAAAAAGTTTAAACGACTTCATAAAAAAAGTGATTTATATTGAGTCCAATGTTTGTAAATTAAAATAGCATTTAAAGTTACTACAACTATTGCTCCAGCAATACCAGAAAGGTCTAAAAACAGGTGAAAAAATAAGATATTTATTGAAATAGGAACCAAAACTATTAAAGCAAATGCAACCCATTTTTTAAATAACAATAAAATTCCGATGCTAATTTCAATAATTCCAACTGTCTTCAAAACATAACCTGTTGCTCCTAACGAGGTCATAAAATCTCCTGCTTTTTGCGGTAATTCTGGAAGCGGAATAAATGCTTCTTGC
>JAYTPS010000193.1:0-5335 GCA_043747155.1 Flavobacterium sp.
TGTTTAATTGAAAGATTGGAAGAAGGTAAAACAAAACGCTACGGTATAATTTCAACTGGAAATTTTAATGAAGCAACTGCCAAAGTATACACCGATGTGACTTTGTTTACAAGCCATCAACAAATTTTAAAAGACGTTTCTAAAATCTTTGATTTCTTTGACATAAATTATAGGCAATATCGATACAAACACTTAATTGTTTCGCCACATTATTCAAGAACAAAATTTTATAAACTTATTGACAGAGAGATTTTAAACGCTCAAGTAGGAAAACCGGCATATATTAATTTAAAAATGAATAGCTTATCTGATTTTGAAATGATAGATAAATTATATGATGCAAGCAACGCTGGTGTAAAAATGAAATTGCAAATAAGAGGAATATGTTCTTTAATTCCAGGAAAAAAAGGTATGAGCGAAAATATTGAAGCAATAAGTATTGTTGATAATTTTCTAGAACATTCTAGAATATTTATTTTTTGTAACGATAATAATCCAGATGTGTTTATTTCTTCTGCCGATTTTATGACGCGTAATCTTGATGGAAGAGTAGAAGTAACTTGCCCAATATACCAAGAAGACATAAAAAAACAACTGATTGATAATTTTGAAATTGGCTGGAAAGGAAATGTTAAAGCAAGATTTCATTCAGAAAAATTGGACAATAAATATAGAATTCGTAAAAAAGACGAACCAGTATTTAGAGCACAACAAGAAACCTATAATTATTATAAAATTAATTCTGATGAAACTAAATAATAAGAACAAATAATTTTTTAATAAACAATAGACAAACTTCTATTTAAAAATATGATTTCAATAAAAAAATATGCTGCAATAGATATTGGCTCAAATGCCATGCGATTGCTCATTACCAATATTGTAGAACAAGAAGGAAAAGAAACCCAATTTAATAAATCGGCATTAATTCGAGTTCCCATTCGTCTTGGTCAAGACGCCTTTACTGTTGGCGAAATTTCAGAAGAAAACATTGATAGAATGGTTGATGCCATGGAAGCTTTTCGGCTTTTAATGAAAGTTTATAAAGTAGAAAAATATAAAGCTTGTGCTACATCGGCAATGCGAGAAGCATACAATGGTAAAGAAGTTGTTGCCATTATTAAAGAAAAATCTGAAATTGAGATTGATATTATTGACGGAAAAGTCGAAGCAGCAATAATTGCAACCTCTGATTTAAGTAACTTTTTTACAACCGACAAAACCTATCTTTATGTTGATGTTGGTGGAGGAAGCACTGAATTTTCTCTTTTTTATGACGGAAAAATTATTGCATCTAAATCGTTTAAAAACGGAACTGTGCGTTTGCTAAACGATATGGTAAACGAAGTTGTATGGCATGAAATAGAAAAATGGATTAAAACCAACTGTGAACCATATGAAAATATTACATTAATTGGTTCAGGCGGAAACATCAATAAATTATTTAAACTTTCGGGTAAACAACAAGATAAACCATTATCTTTAATTTATTTAAACTCTCAATATCAATATTTAAATTCATTAACCTACGAACAACGCATTGCAGAATTAGGTCTAAATACCGATAGAGCTGATGTAATTATTCATGCAACTAAAATTTATCTTAATGCCATGAAATGGAGTAGAGCAAGACAAATATATGTACCAAAAATTGGACTTTCAGACGGAATTGTAAAAGCAATGTATCACGGAACAATTTAAAAAAAAAATATTTATGAAAAAAATTATCCTATTTTTAATAATCATAACTTTGTTTTCTTGTAAAAATGAAACAAAAGATAATTCTTATTTTGATCAAAACTCTACTGAAATAAAAATTGGTGGTACCAAAATGTTAACCATTGAAACTCCAAAAGGAAAATTTAAAGTTTGGACAAAACGTTATGGAAACAATCCTAAAATAAAATTATTGTTACTAAATGGTGGTCCAGGAATGTCTCACGAATATTTCGAATGTATGGAAAGCTTCCTGCCAAAAGAAGGAATTGAGTTCATTTATTACGACCAATTAGGATCTGGTTTTTCAGACAATCCAAACGATACAACTATGTGGGATTTACCAAGATATGTTGAAGAACTAGAACAAGTTAGAAAACAATTAAATCTAGATAAAGATAATTTTTATTTACTTGGACATTCTTGGGGTGGAATTTTAGCAATGCAATATTCATTAAAATATCAAGACAATATAAAAGGATTAATTATTTCAAACATGATGGCAAGTTGCCCAGAATATGGCAAGTACTCTAAAGTATTAGAAAAACAAATGAATCCTGATGTTCTAAAAACTATAAAAGAATTAGAAGCCAAAAAAGAGTATACCAATCCAAAATATATGTACTTACTTATGAATAATTTCTACAACCAACACATTCTAAGACAACCAGTTGCCAATTGGCCAGAACCAGTAACTCGCTCAATGGCAAGATTAAATCAATCACTTTATATAACCATGCAAGGTCCAAGCGAATTAGGAATTTCAGGAAAATTAACCAATTGGGATGTTTCTAAAAAATTAAAAAACATTACCACTCCAACTTTAATAATAGGAGCAAAATACGACACCATGAATCCTGAATATATGAAATGGATGGCAACTCAATTTCCAAAAGGCAGTTACTTATATTGTGCCAACGGAAGTCACATGAGTTTATATGACGATCAAGAAACCTACATGAATGGATTAATTAATTTTTTAAACAAGAAATAAAAAAAATTATCTCAATTGAGCACCAAGTTCTGTTTCAAAACTGGTTTGTAATCGTTTCATGATTTTATCAATTTGACTATCGGTCAATGTTTTAGTTGTGTCTTGAATAATAAAACTTATTGCATACGATTTTTTTCCTTCGGGTAAATTCTTTCCTTCATAAACATCAAATAAATTAATGTTTTTTAAAAGTGATTTTTCAGATTGTCTTGCTGTTTTATAAATAGATTCAAATGTAGTTGTGGCATCAACTAATAACGCAAAATCTCTTCGAACTTCAGGATATTTTGGAATAGTTGTAAACTTAATTTTATTGGACAGTAATTTTAGTATTAAATCCCAATTAAACTCAGCATAAAAAACTTCTTGCTTTATATCAAAATATTTTACTATCGATTTTCTTACAGTTCCCATTTCTACCAAAACATCATTTCCATTAGAAAATGCAATTCCTTCGGCAAAAACATCATTGGTTACAGGTAAATTTTGAGTTTTATCAAATCCTAAACGTGATAATATTGAAGTTATGTATCCTTTAAACAAGAAAAAATCAGATGGTTTCTGAGTATTTGTCCAACTTTCATTCATTCTATTTCCAGAAACAAAAAGTGTTAATTGCTTTTTTTCATCTGTACCAGATAATGTTTTGCGATAACTTTTTCCGAATTCAAATAATTTTAAATCACTATTTTTTCTATTTATATTATAGGACACAGCTTCTAAACCCGAAAACAATAACGATTGGCGCATTACTGACAAGTCATTACTTAACGGATTCAATATAGTAACTGAATTTTCTTCTTTTATTAATTCTGAAAGTTTTATATAATCGGGTGTTGTAAGTGAGTTTGCCATCATTTCATGAAATCCAAAAGAATTCAATTGTGATCCAACAATATTTTGAACCTTATAATCTTCTACTCGTGATGATTTAAAAACGGTTGCATTTAATTTTTTACTAAACTCAATATTATTATATCCGTAAACTCTAAGAATTTCTTCAATAACATCAACTTCTCTTTGAACATCAACTCTATAAGAAGGAATTATTAAACCTAAACCAGCATCTGAAGAATTATTTACTTTAATATCAAGTGAAGCCAAAATGTTTTTAATTGTTTCTTTTGGAATTTCTTGACCAATTAATTTGTAAGCTTTTTCATAGTTTAAAAAAACTAAAAAATCTTCAATTTTTTTCGGATAAATATCAATTATATCCGATGTCATCTCGCCACCAGCAACTTCTTGTATTAAAAGCGCTGCACGTTTTAATGCATATTCTGTAATTTCTGGATCTATTCCTCTTTCAAATCTAAAAGAAGCATCTGTACTCAACGAATGTCGTTTGGCAGTTTTACGAATTGAAACTGGATTAAAATAGGCGCTTTCTAAAAAAATTGAAGTTGTAGTGTCAGAAACTCCAGAATTTTTTCCGCCAAATACTCCTGCCATGCACATTGGACCTTTGTCGTCACATATCATCAAATCTTCTTCATGCAAAGTTCTTTCAATGTCATCCAAAGTTACAAATTTAGTACCTGCTGCTAAGGTTTTAATTGTTACTTTTCCGTTTATTTTAGAAGCATCAAATGCATGTAATGGTTGTCCTAATTCATGTAAAACATAGTTGGTAACATCAATAACATTATTTTTAGGAGTTAAACCAATTGCTTTTAATCTGTTTTTTAACCAAGTTGGTGATGGTTTTATTGTAATTCCAGATATTGTAACGCCACAATATCTTGGAGCTAAATTTTTATCTTTTATATCAATATCAATTTTTAATGTTCGTTTATCAACTTTAAATTTAGATACTGATGGAGTAATTAATTCTAAAGAAGCATTTTTTTGAATTAAAGCGGCGCGTAAATCTCTTGCAACTCCCATGTGTGACATTGCATCTGCGCGATTTGGAGTTAAACCAATTTCAAAAATCTCATCATTTTCAATTTCAAAAACTTTTGTAGCTGCAGTTCCAGGTTTTAGTTTATCATCAAGAATCAAAATTCCGTCATGACTTGTTCCTAGACCAAGTTCGTCTTCGGCACAAATCATTCCGTTACTTTCTTGACCACGAATTTTTCCTTTTTTAATTTCAAATTCGTTACCTTCTTTATCAAATAGTTTTGTTCCAATGGTGGCAACAGGAACTTTTTGTCCAACAGCAACATTACTAGCGCCACAAACAATTTGAATTGTAGTTCCAGTACCAATATCGACAGTAGTAATTTTTAATCGGTCTGCATCTGGATGCTTCTCACAAGTTAAAACATGACCCACAACAACGCCTTCCAAACCACCTTTTACAGATTGGTATTTTTCTACTATTTCTACTTCAAGTCCCAAATCAGTGAGCATGTTAGAAACATCTTCTGACTTTGAATCTATTTTTAAAAATTGTTTAATCCAGTTGTATGAAATTCGCATTGTATTTACTATTTTAAGCGTGCAAATATAGGTAATATTCAATTATTTCCAATTATCAATTTATGATAAAAGAATTAATTTTTTGTGCACAAAATAAAAAGGATTTTTGGTTAAGAATTTAATTTGGCATTACCATAAAACTCTTATCATCGGTATTGTAAATATGAAAGAAAGAATTAAATTCTGGATTTGAAATTA
>JAYTPS010000194.1:0-3751 GCA_043747155.1 Flavobacterium sp.
TGAAACAAGTCGTTGCAATACCTCAAAATAATAGTGTTTCAAAGAAAAAATCATCAGAAAATGATTTAAAAATTAAAATTAATGAATTGGATTTATCTAAAATTGATATAGATTATCAAAATGATATTTCTAAACTTTCTACTAAAATTTCACTAGAAAAACTATTGGTTTCTTTTAATGAAATTAATCTTCAAAAAGAATTAATCGATATTAAATTATTAGAATTATCCAACACAATTGGAAATTTAGAACTTGGTAAAATTGAAAAAATAGTTGCAAAAAACAACCTTACTTCTACTCCATCTACAAGCAATTGGAAAGTAAAAATAAATAAAGCCAACTTACAAAAAATAGTTTTTAAATTTGATGACAATAACACCATTGCTACAAATAACGGAATGGATTACAAGCATTTAGATATTAAAAACTTTAATTTGAATGCTAATGAAATTAATTATTCAAAACTAATTACATCTGGAAAAATAAATTCATTTACTGTAAATGATAAAAGCGGTTTAGATATAAAATCTTTAAAAACAGATTTTGTTTACTATGATAATAAAGGTATTTCCTTGAAAAATTTGTATTTAAAAACACCTCAAACCGAAGTTAAAGATGAAATAATTGTTGGTTATCCATCAGTTGCAAGTATTCAAGAAAATTTGGGTGAAATGAGTATTAAAGCCAATTTAAAAAATAGTAAAATTGCCTTTAAAGATATTTTATTATTTGCGCCAACATTAAAAAATACAAGTCCATTTGATAAAAACAAGAATGCCATTTTATCTATAAATTCTACAATTTCTGGAAAAATTAAAGACATTTCTATACCAAATTTAGAAATTTCTGGAATTGGAAATACTAAAATAAATGCAAGCGGTAGAATTGTGGGTTTGCCAGATGTAAACAAAACCTACTTTGATTTAACAATTAAAAATCTACAATCATCATCTAAAGATATTTATGCTTTTGCGCCAAAAGGTTCTATTCCAAATACCATTGAAATTCCGAAACTGTTTGTTACTAAAGGCACATTTAAAGGAACAATCAATAATTTTGCCACCAATTTAAACTTAGCTAGCACATTTGGAAACGCTAAAATCAAAGCCACATTTGACCAACGATTAAAAAATCAAGAAAAATATAATGCACAAACTGAGTTTGATAATTTTGATTTAGGAAAATTAATCAAAAACAAATCGGTTGGTAAAATTACTTTGAAAGCCAAAGTAAAAGGTTCAAGTCTAAATCCTAAAAATGCCAATGCAATTGTTGATGGAATAATTAAAAAAGCAAATTTTAATAACTATACGTATCAAAACATAAAATTGAATGGTAAAATAAACAAAGGAATTTTCAATTTGAAAGCCAATGCCAATGATCCAAATTTGGTTTTTAATTTGGTTTCTAGCGGAAAATTAAACGATAAATATCCATCAGGAAAATTAAACTTAAATATTGATATTGCTGATCTTAACAAATTAAATCTTCATGCTGGAGTTTTAAAAATAAGAGGAAGTATTGGTGCCGATTTTCAATCATTAGACATTGATAATTTAAACGGAAAAGTAATTTCTAATAAATTTATAATCGCCAATGAGAAAGATCAATTTGTGTTGGATAGTATTTCAATAATTGCCATTTCTAATGTTGATAAAAATTCTATCAACTTAAAATCTCAATTTGCAAATGCTTTTATTGATGGAGATTACAAACTTTCTCAAATTGGGTATGCACTTCAAAAATCAATTTCCAACTATTACAACACCAATTCTAAAACATCCAAAATTGCCTCCCAAAAACAACAATTCGTCTTTGGAATTGATATAAAAGATAGTCCAATTTTGTTTAAACTAATTCCAGATTTAAAAAGTTTAGAACCTATTACAATTTCTGGAAAATACAATTCTGTAAACGATTCTATAGTTATTAATGGTTCAATTCCGAGATTTGTTTATGGTGCAAATAAAATTTCTGGTGCGATTTTAAAAATAGAAACTATAGATAACGCTATGGTTTACAGCTTAATTGTAGACGATGTAGAAAATGCAAGTTTACAATTACCCTATACAAATCTTTATGGAAAAGTAGAAAATAATGTTGTTGATTACACCTTGCAATTAAAAGATTTAAAAGATAAAGAACGCTATTTAATTGCAGGAAATTTAAAATCCTCTAATGGAAATTCAGATATAAATTTAAATCCTACCAATTTACTTTTGAACTATGAAAAATGGAATTTGTCCGAAGAAAATTTAATTAGATTAAGCAAAAACGGAATATTTATCAATAATTTTAATTTGAATAAAGGTACAAATTCTATTCAATTGCAATCTCAATCTGAACGAACAAATGCGCCATTATCTATAGATTTTAAAGAATTTGAAATTGAAACTATTACTAATATTGCACAAAAAAGTGATTTACAAATTGGTGGAAAAATTAATGGAAATGCATTAATTAAAGATTTGCAAAAATCTCCAATTTTTACATCTGATATAAATATTGAAAATTTTAGCTTTCAAAAAGATACTGTTGGAAATCTAAAAATTAAAGTTGATAATAAAATAGCGTCTACTTACAATGCAAATATTGAACTTACTGGTCAAGAAAATAATTTAAAATTAACTGGAAATTATAAAACCAACACAAGTTCATTAAATATGAATTTAGATGTTGAAAAACTTACTATTAAAAGTATTCAAGGTTTTACTTTTGGCAATTTAAAAGAAAGTACAGGTTTTTTAAATGGAGATTTAAAAATTACAGGAAAAGCTACAAATCCATCAATAATAGGAGATTTAAAATTTAACGATGTTGGTTTTATTGCTACTAAATTAAATTCTAAATTTAAATCTATTAATGATAAAATTTCGTTTACTAACAATAGAATTTCGTTTACTAAATTTACAATTAAGGATGAAAAAGACAACGATTTGGTTGTAAATGGTTATTTAAACTCAGAAGATTTAACCAATTTAGGATTTGATTTAACTGTTAAAGCTGATAATTTTAAAGCCATAAATTCTAAAGAAAAAGACAACAAAGATTTTTATGGCGAATTGTTTTTAGATAACGATTTACAAATAAAAGGTTCTGTAAATAACCCAATTGTATCAGGAAAAATTAAAGTAAATAAAGATACCAAATTTACAGTTGTATTGCCGCAAGATGATCCTTCACTTACTGATAGAGAAGGAATTGTAGAATTTATAGATCAAGATCAACCCAAATTAATTACTACTATTCAACTAGAAGAAACGCTTAGTAAAACCGATATTAAAGGTATAAATGCTTCTGTTGATATTGAAGTTGATAAAGAAGCAGAATTATCTTTGGTAATTGATAAAGCCAACGGAGATTTTTTAAAATTAAAAGGCGAAGCACAGTTAACTGGTGGAATAGATGAGTCTGGAAAAACTACATTAACAGGAAGATATGAACTTAGCGAAGGAAGTTATGAATTGAGTTTTAATTTAGTAAAACGAAAATTTGATATAAAAGCTGGAAGTTATTTACTTTGGACAGGCGAACCAACAACTGCCGATGTAAACATAACTGCTATTTATAAAGTTGAAGCTTCGCCACTAGATTTACTTGATAATCAACTAGGTAACATTACTGAAGATGTTAGAAATACTTACAAACAAAAAATTCCATTTGAAACAGAATTAAAAATGAAAGGCGATTTATTGAAGCCAGAAATTTCTTTTGATATTGTTTTACCTGACGGAAATAACTCTGTTTCTAA
>JAYTPS010000195.1:0-4156 GCA_043747155.1 Flavobacterium sp.
GCACTAATTTGGGCAATGGAAATGCCGATTCTAGAAAAAAAGCAGTAATAAAATTCTTTATTTACACATTAGCAGGGTCATTATTTATGCTTGTAGCTTTTGCCTATTTGTATCAAAAAACTAATAGTTTCTTATTAGGTAATTTATTTAATTTAAAATTAAATGCAACTGAACAGTTTTGGATATTTTGTGGTTTCTTTTTGGCTTATGCAATTAAAATTCCATTAATTCCTTTTCATACTTGGCAAGCTAAAGTTTATCAAAAAGCTCCAACTGTTGGCACAATGCTATTATCTGGAATAATGCTAAAAATGGGATTGTATAGTATAATTCGTTGGCAAATTCAAATTGCTCCTTTAGCCGCCAAGACTTACATGCCTTATCTTATTGCAATTAGTTTAGCCGGAGTAATTTATGGATCAATTGTAGCATTACGTCAAAAAGATTTAAAAAAATTATTAGCTTATTCTTCACTTGCTCATGTTGGATTAATTGCAGCTGGATGTTATACTTTGACACTCGATGGATTAACTGGTGCTGTTTATCAAATGATTGCACACGGATTTGTAATTGTTGGATTGTTTTTTATTGCAGAAATTATTTACCGAAGATTAGAAACAAGAAAAATTCAAGAAATGGGTGGAATTCGATCTAAAACTCCAAAATTTTCATCCATGTTTATGATTTTAGTATTGGCTTCAGTTGCACTTCCAGGAACATTTAATTTTATTGGAGAGTTTACCGTTTTATATAGTTTATCACAAATAAATATTTGGTTTGCCGTTATTGGAGGAACAACAATTATTCTTGGAGCATATTATATGTTAAAAATGTTTCAAAATGTAATGTTAGGCGAAACTAATGTTAAAGTTTTTGCTGATGTTACTACTAACGAAATAATCACTTTAACAATTATAATTGGATTTTTATTATTCTTTGGTTTGTATCCAAAACCTATTACCGATTTGGTTAAACCAGCTATAAACGATATTCTAATTCATATAAATAGATAATTAAGTCATATCAATGCAAACATTAATAGCAATAGCTACACTAGGTGTTTTTACACTTATAGCCGAAATTTTTAATCTGAGAAAAGCACTTGTTCCTTTAACAATTATTGGCTTACTTGCAATTCTTGGAATTACATTAAATCTTTGGTCGTTTAATTTTTCTATCAATTCTCAATTCAGTTCAATGATTATTGTAGATAAATTTTCATCTGCATTTTCTTCGTTGTTTATTATACTTACAATATTCCTCATTACTCTTAGTCATGATGTTTATAAAGAACACCAAACAAAAATTTCAGATTTTATTGCCATAAAGATTTTTCTTTTAACAGGTGCAATTGCAATGGTTTCATTCTCTAATTTATCAATGTTTTTTCTTGGCATAGAAGTCTTGTCAATTTCATTATATATATTGGCTGCAAGTAAAAGAATGGATATAAAAAGTAACGAAGCTGGAATGAAATACTTTTTAATGGGTTCATTTGCCTCTGGAATAATTCTATTTGGAATTTGCTTAATTTATGGTGCAACAGGAAGTTTTAATGTTGCTGAAATTAGAGAAATTTCACCCGGAATGGCAATCCCAATTTGGTTTCCTATAGGAATTACTTTAATGATTATTGGAATGTTATTTAAAATAGCAGCTGTTCCATTTCATTTTTGGGCACCAGATGTTTACGAAGGTTCGCCTGCATTAACCACTGCAACAATGAGTACTTTGGCTAAAGTTGTTGCAATGGCAACGTTATATAAATTGTTAAGTGGATTAACTGTTTATATGACCTATAATTTTGAAATTATTATTGTAATAGTTTCAATAGCATCAATGACCGTAGGAAATATAATGGCATTACGTCAAAAAAATGTAAAAAGAATGTTGGCTTTCTCAGGAATTTCACATGCTGGATTTATGTTAATGGCACTTTTAAGTTTATCAACGGCTGCAAATACTTTATTATATTATACGGCAGCTTATGCTTTGGCAGGAATTGCTTCATTTGCAGTAATTATATTTGTTACTAAAAACAAAGACAATGAAGACATTATCAACTTTAACGGATTAGGAAAAAGCAATCCATTATTGGCAGCAGTTTTAACAGCTTCGCTTTTATCAATGGCAGGAATTCCAATTTTTTCAGGATTTTTTGCTAAGCTAATGCTATTTACACAAACCATTAATGCAAAATATTTAGTTGTAGTTATAGCTGGTGTAATCAACTCTATAATAAGTGTAGGTTATTATTTTAAGCTAATAATTGCAATGTATACTAAAGAATCTGCAGACGAAAAACAAGCAACACCATTTGTGTATTATGCAGTTGCAGTTGCAGCAATACTTTTAAATCTTATTATTGGAATTTATCCTTCTTTACTCACCAATTTATTGAGTTAAGAAATTATTTTCTAATAAAATATCAAACCATCAAAATTGCTTTTGATGGTTTTTTTAGTTATCAACAATAACAAATTTTAACTTTCGTGTAATTGACTATTGAGTAACTTTACAAAATGTATGCTTTAGTAGATTGTAATAATTTTTATGCTTCGTGCGAACGCGTTTTTCAACCTCAATATATTGGAAAACCAGTTGTTATTTTGTCTAATAACGACGGTTGCATTATTTCTAGAAGTGACGAAGCCAAGAAACTAGGCATTGCAATGGGAGCGCCAGAAT
This sequence comes from Flavobacterium sp., assembly GCA_043747155.1. Taxonomy (GTDB): domain Bacteria; phylum Bacteroidota; class Bacteroidia; order Flavobacteriales; family Flavobacteriaceae; genus Flavobacterium. The sequence continues at coordinate 2,689 of JAYTPS010000195.1, forward strand.
TTAAAGTTAGACAAGAATTGTTTGATAAAAATGTAAAAGTTTTTTCTTCTAATTATGCACTTTATGGCGATTTGAGCAATCGTGTGATGAAAATTCTAGAACAATTTTCTCCCAATACCGAAATTTATAGTATAGACGAAAGTTTTTTAAACTTTGACGGAATGAACATTGCAAATTATCACAGTTATGGTTTGCAAATGAAACGTCGTGTGCAAAAATGGGTAGGAATTCCGGTTTGTGTTGGCTTTGCTCCTACCAAAGCATTGTCTAAAGTTGCAAACAGAATTGCTAAAAAATTTCAAGATAGAACACAAGGAATATATGTAATTGATGATGAAGAAAAACGAATTAAAGCATTAAAATGGACTAAAATTGAAGACGTTTGGGGAATTGGTTCACGATTAAAAAAGAAAATGCAATTGCAAAATATTCTAACCGCTTTTGATTTTACTTTGCCGCAAAATGAAACTTTCATCAAGAAAGAAATGGGAGTTGTTGGCATCAGATTAAAATATGAACTTGAAGGAAAATCGGTATTAGAACTAGAAGAACCAACAGACAAGAAAAATATTGCAACCACAAGAAGCTTTGAAAGAAACATTACAACCTTTAACGAAATGAAAGAACGCGTTTCAACCTTTGCAACGGTTTGTGCAGAGAAATTACGCAAACAAAATTCGTGTTGCTATGGTGTAATTTTATACGTTCGAAAAGACAAATACAAAATAGATTTACAAAAATATAACTTCTACAAAATGGAAACTTTGCCTTATGCTTCCAATTCTAGTTTAACCATTAGCAACTTGGCAGTAAAAATGCTGAAAGAGATTTTTGAAGAAGGCGAATTGTATAAAAAAGCAGGCATTATTGTAACACAAATTATTCCGCAAGATCAAAAGCAATTTCATTTATTTGAAGAAGAAAATCCAAAACATTTAAAGTTAATGCAGGTTATAGATGCACACCAAAAGAAAACTGGTGAACGCAAAATACGGTTTGGAAATCAAGATTTACAACGCACTTGGAAAATGAAACAAAACAATTTATCGCCAAAATATACTACTGATTTTAAAGATATAATGAAGGTAAGATGCAACTAAATTGAAGAAAGATTTATGAAAAATAACAACCTAACTTTTTTCTTGCCAGATTTAGAAAATCCAATAGAATTACCTTTTATAGAAGCAGGAATAAAAGCAGGATTTCCATCGCCAGCAGCCGATTTTGACGAAGCTAAAATATCATTAGACAATGTTTTGGTAAAAAATAGAGAAGCCACATTTTATGCTAAAGCAAGCGGAACTTCTATGATTGGCGCAGGAATTGACGATGGAGATATTCTTGTAATTGACAGAAGCATAGAGCCACAAAATAACAAAATTGCAATATGTTTTATAGATGGCGAATTTACTGTAAAACGAATTCTTGTAGAAAAAGATTGTGTATATCTAATGCCAGAAAATAAAGC
>JAYTPS010000196.1:0-8370 GCA_043747155.1 Flavobacterium sp.
CATTTTAGAATAAAATTTAGGATTATAAAAATCCATAACCATTAAATTAATACATTGTAAATTAACTTTTGAATCAATTGCTGAACCAATAAATTGCAATTGAGAATCTGGTAATCCACCTGGATTATTTGGTCCATCTGGAGCAATAACGGCTAAAGTAAACTGTGTTTTTAATAATGGAAAATCTTTTTGTAATAATAAAATTAAATTATTAATACTATTTGTTGTTTCTTTTGAAGCAATATAAGATCCTTCAACATCAAAATCAATAAAAAAAGAATCATTTTTAGTATAACCTAATTGAGTATACACTTTTAAAACTTCCTGATACTGAGTATCAAGATTCATTGTGTCTGAAATATACGGTCCTAAAGCACCTCCAAAACTTAAAATAATTTCTTTTCCTGAATCTTTCCATTCTTTTAATTCTGAAATACTTTGTAAAATTTCAGGATTTAATTGATTTTTTATAGAACTTCCAAGAATAAAAGCTAATGTAATACATTTTAATCCACTTGGAATTTCAGATAATTTTTGAAAAGGGTAAACTTTATTATTTAAACCCCAAAGATAAACATACGGAGAAACAATAGTCATATTTATTACTATATTATTTATATAATAAAATTAATTTACTTTAATAATATTTTGGCGCAAGTTTTTGTACAGCTTCTGAAGGGTTATCAATGTACTTCATAGCATGTTCATTTTGAGTGACAGCAGGTTCTGAAGGATCTTTGATATATTGGATACTCAAACAAAAAAATATCTTATAAAACAAATAAAATTATCTGAAAAAAAATTAGAGTAAACAAAAAGTTTTTTAAAACTCAATAATTTTTAAATTTAATAAATGATTAATTTTTTTCATGTTTTCTTTAAATTCATCAAGACAATTTTTTGCTTCTTCAAAAGATTTACTATTTTCTCTTAATTTACCTAATGCTTTACGTTCTCGAGTTTTACTATAATCATAATAATAATATGGTGTATCAATATAATAATTTTCATATCGAGTTAATTCATTAATTTTAGAAACTTTTCCAATCCAAGAAACAGTATAACATTTTGACTTGTATTTGGTTTCTGGTTCTGTAAGTTTTAAATAATATTCCACATTATTGTTATCAATAATGTAAAGATCATCTTCATGATAGATCCGATTGAGTTGATTAAGAAATCTAAGAAATTTAAAATAAATAAGTTGATTTTAAAATATTTTAGATATAAATAAAATAAATAAATTTTCTACTAAATTTAAATTGTATTTAACTTTTTTATTTTCTTTTAAATAGTTAATTTTTTAATAAAGGATGAGAAATGGAAAAACAGCAGAATACTGTAGAGTTGCAACTATACAGAAATTATATGAAATCAGTGACACAACACTACGAAACTGGGGTTCTAAAGGACTCATCAGAACAGTTAAAACACAAGGAAACAATAACTTGTATAATTTATCAGATGTTAACACTTTACTCAATCTTGAACCAAATGAACAACAAAGAAAAACAGTTGGTTACTGTAGAGTTTCAAGTCAAAAACAATCAGAAGACCTTAAAAGACAAATTGAAACTATTCAAAAAGAAAACGTCGAAGAAATCATCAGTGATATTGGATCAGGAATTAATTTTAAAAAACCAGGAATCAAAAAATTATTACAACTTGTTATGGACAGAAAAATCAGAAGCATTACACTCAGTGACAAAGATAGGCTCTGTAGATTCGGTTATGAACTATTTGAATCAATCTGTGAATATACAAACACTGAAATCATCTTATTACACCAAATCAATGAAGACACCAGAGAACTTGCTGATGACCTGTTGTCCATCTGTAATGTCTTTGTTGCAAAAAAGAATGGACTCAGAGCAAGTAGAAACAGAAGAGAAAGAAAAGAGTTACAGTTGCAAGAAAGTAAAATTGAAACCAACAACCATCCAGAAAAATTACTTTAGAAACTGGTTTGGATGTTATAGATATACTTATAATTTTTGTGTTAATTTATTTAATAAAGGGACTGTAAAAACCAAATTAAGAAAAACTTTAACAGAGCTATTTAAACTTGAAATTCAAAAGTTTAAATGGTTAACTATTGTTCCTTATGAAATTACAGATTCTGCTATTTTAGATTTTATAAAAGCTGTAAAATCCAATTTTGTTAAAAAGAAAAAATTTAAAATGCAATTTAAATCTAAAAAAGCTACAAGTTCATCTCTACCCATTAGAGTTAGAGATATTATTGGTACTAAAAAAAACAGAGATTTTATTTTGTTTCCAAAAAAATGTAATTCTTTTAAAAAAATAATAACTTGTGAACCTATTATTTTTAAAGACTCTATGACAAGACTTATTTTTAAAAGAAATACAAGATCTTATTATTTTACAGTAACAGAAAATAAAATTGTACCAAAAAGAGAATTAAAAACTATAGTTGCTTTAGATCCTGGGATTAGAATTTTTCAAACTATTTATTCTTTAGATGGAACAGTACATTTTTGTGGTGTTGAATTTAGAAAAAAAATAAACAAGATTTATTCTCGAATAGATTCAATTAAAAGTGATTATACAGTTTATAAAAAAAGAAGTTTACATAGAAAAAAATTAAAGTTGTATGAAAAAATTAAAAACTTAATAAGTGATTTACATTATAGAACAATTAAAACTTTAGAAGAGTTTGATGTCATCTTATTACCAGAATTTGGTACTCAAAAAATGTTACAATCTTTACCTTCTAAAAGAAATAAAGAATTAAGTAGTTTAAGTCATTATCTTTTTAAACAGCGTTTAAGTAGTTCAGTACTTAAGAAAAATCAAAAACTATTTATTGTATCAGAAGCTTACAGCACAGTAAGTTGTAGCAATTGTGATTCTAAAGGAATTTGTAGAGACAATTTATTTATTTGTAAAAAATGTGATTTTAAAGACCATAGAGACATTAATCCTTGTAAAAATATTTTAAAATGGTATTTACCAAAATTACATACTTTAAAACCTGTTACAAACAGTTCAAATTTAAAAGACACTTTAAATTTAAAAGATTAAAAAGTGTCTAAGGTAGCCTATACCTTGTGAGATTCTTAATTTCTGATTTATCGGAGATTTTGTAGTTTAACATAGGCGAAAGACTTGCATTTTTATTTATGTATATAATTTTGCATATTCAATTTAAATTTGAAAAAAATATTTATTTTTTTTTAAAACAAAATGTTTTTATTTCTTTTGAATTTATTTTTTTATTTATATACAATTATTTTCTCAATTTATTTTTTATTAGATATTTTGATTGTAAATAAATTGTATATAGTTAAAAGCATATATTCAAGAAATTTGCTACCTGTAGTTTTTAGTTTTTATTTTGTTAAAAATGAATACGCAGCAATTCAATTATCTAATAGAATCAAAAAAAATAAAAAACACTGATTCACAGTATGAGAAAATTGAATTTAATACTATTATTGAATGTTTAAATAAAAAAGAATACTAAATAAATTTATTAGAGTAAAAAATAAATTTTTAAAAAAATTTTATGGATAACATTTTTTAAAAATTTTACTCATCAAACATGTTGGTTCATCAATTGTCCAATAATAATTAACATTGTCTAAAATTTTAGACATTTGTTGCAATTCACATTCTTTTTCTGTGATTTCAATTTCTATTTTTTGTAATAACTTTAAAATTTCTGAGATGTTTGACATTTTGTTTATTTTAACATATCTCTTTTAAAATTCAATTTATTATTTTTATATACATTTTCAATTATTCAAAAAGTTACTAAATAAAAATTAGTAATATAATTAATTATGTATGTTAAATTTTTAATAAAAAAAATAAAAGAATCTCAACATGGATGTGGTTCTGGTTCGTGTGGAGGTTATGGACATTCATTCTGTGAATTTACAGATGCTGAATACGACTTTGAGTATAAAGAATGTTCAGTTTCAAGATTAGATACATATGGTGATGAAATTTGTATTTATATTCCACAAAAAGAAATTATTGAAGCTTTAAAAGAATCTGAATCTGATTTTGAATAAATATTTTATGTAAATTAATTTAAAAAAAATAAAAAACTGTTAAGAAAATAAATTTATTTTTGATATTTATTTATATAATTTTGTTCTAATTGTTTAACATTTTGATCAATAAATGATCTTGATAATGTTTGATACATACTGATATTTTTCCAAAAATCTTTCCAATTTAATTGTTCTTTATAGCTCATAAAAAATTCTTCAGGTACTTGTGTATAATGTGAAATTTTTATTTCTTTAAAAATAATTTTTTCATGTTTCTTAAAAAATTTAAAATTTTGTAATCTTTTAATTATAATTTTACGATCTTTTAATCGAAGAATATTTTGATTTAAATTTTTGTTATTAAAAGAATAAGTAAACACTTTATTAAATTCTGAAGAAAAATGAACTATAGTTTCAGGACAAGTTAAAATAACTAATTCAATAACAAGTTGCATTCAAATAAAAAATTTATTTATTTTTTTCAATTTTGAATCCATTGTTTTGATGCTGGATTTAATTTTATAGCTAAAGATTTTAAAGATTCTGAAGGTTCAGAAATATATGCTATACAAAGTGGATCTTGTTTAATAGCTTCAATTTTAATTTCTTCAGAAGCATCTTCAAAAAATTGAATAGTGTTTCCATCTTTAGTAACAGAAGCCATTTGAATTTCAGAAGACGGATTTTCAATATACTGTACACAAAATGGATCTATACTTATTGCTTTTTTTTGAATAATTTCAGATGGATTCTGAATGTGTCTTATAATAAAAGGATCTTTTTCAATTGCTGTGTTGATAAGGGTGTCAGAAGGATCTTTAAAATAAATTATATTTGATGGATCTTTCATTAAACACATTTGTATTTCAGAAATTTTATCAGATAACATTTTATTATGATTTAAAATTTCCATTTTAGATAATATTTTAATCTTATTATCATTTAAAATTTCAAGTTCATTTAACAATTCTAATTTTTTATTATTTAATATCTGTAGTTCAACTTCCATTAATATTTATTAATTTATTTATTTAAATAAAAGGAATGTCAAAACAATCAGATACATTTGAAAGTTTAAAAAGTAATCAAATAACTGTTGTTAATTCTGGATCTATTGATATTGGATCTGGAAACATTGAAGTTGAAGGGATTGTATTTACTGATACAATTAATTCAAATACATCAACTGCAGCAACAGCTTTTTCAAATACAAGAACAATTTTATCTGGAACAAGTAATATAGTTTCCGTTAATACAGGTTCATTTAGTTCAGCTGGTGATTTTCATTTTAGTGGAACAGGATCAATTGCTTGGAACCCGACTCTTTTAAATGCTGGAGTTCCTACACTTACAAATAGATCAATTGGTTCAAGAATAATTATTGCTCCAACAATTTCTGGAACTAATTATGATTTTGGAATAGGGTACGCTCCAGATACTATTTGGTATACTACAAGAGACTCCAGTTGTTTTCATGATTTTTATATTGGAACAACTAAGACTGTTCAAATATTGACTACAGGTCTTAAAGTCCTAAGTACAACTGTAAGTACTTCTGTGACTACGGGGTCTGGTATTTTTGGAGGAGGAATAGGTGTAAATGGAGCTATCTACGGTTTAAATATTTTTAGTAATGGAACACAATTAAAACCAAGTCCACTTACAACGAAAGGTGATCTATTTACCAGAGACGCTACTGTAGATATTAGTTTACCAGTTGGAACTAATGGACAGGTGTTAACAGCTAATTCTGCAACAAGTTCTGGACTTACATGGACTACACCTCTAAGTAATCCTTTAACAACAAAGGGAGATATTTTTACAAGAGATGCTGCTGTCGTTACAAGACTTCCAGTTGGAACAGATGGACAAATACTTTCAGCTAATTCAGTCGCAAGTACAGGTCTTCAATGGATAAATAACCCAGCAATTAGTTTATTAACGACTAAAGGTGATCTTCTTACAAGAGATCTTACTACAGACATAAGAATAGGTGTTGGAACTAATGGACAGGTGTTAACAGCTAATTCTGCAACAAGTTCTGGACTTACATGGACTACACCTTTAAGTAATCCTTTAACAACAAAGGGAGATATTTTTACAAGAGATGCTGCTGTCGTTACAAGACTTCCAGTTGGAACTAATGGACAGGTGTTAACAGCTAATTCTGCAACAGCTACAGGACTTGAGTGGATAACAAGTTCTGGTAGTAATCCTTTAACTGTTAAAGGTGACATCTTTACAAGAAATGCTACTGTTGTTGATCGTTTACCAGTTGGAACACAAGGACAAGTATTAAGAACCAGTTTAGAAACAAGTACAGGACTTAAATGGGTAGATAACTTTAATCCTGGAATAGATTGTGAAATAAGTAATTTTGGAACAGCAACAACTGCTATCGGGGTATCTTACACAGACATTCAAACTGAACAAGTTCGTAATTTTGATTCAAGAGGAATACTTAATAGACTTACAAATACAGACACTATTATTAATCAAACTGGAAAGTACCTCGTTGTTGCAGTAGTAGCATTAACTAAAACTGTTGGTACAACTTCAACTACTTGTACACTTAAAATGGTTGAAGATACATCTGGTACATTAACAGGTGCATTTACCGACGTCACTAATGTAACAAGTTATACTTATAATCCAAATGTAACTCAACCAACAGACACTGGTTATCTTATTTACGTCAAAAATTATAATAAAAATGACCGTATTAAAATTCAAGCTATTAAAAGTATAGGAACTGGAGATACAATAACACAATTAAATTTTGGTGTTTCATTAAACATTGCTTCTTTTTGTGTTGATACTTATCAAGACAATACTCAGTACTTCAACGCTTATACAAATGCTAATTCAGCAGCTTTAACAGGGTCATTTGCAGACATAACTCTTAATGCTTCAAGAATAACTGATTCTAATTACACGTTTACACCTGGATCTGCTACTGTTACTTTAACAACTGCTGGAACTTATTTTGCTATTATGAATTGTAATATTACAAAGAGTAGTGGTGTAGACGCCAGTATGGCAACTTTTCAATTTGTTAAAAATGCAACAGTTATTTCAGGGACTAATACTTGCGCATTTGTTATTAATGCTACCAATAATTTAGGAAGTACTTGTTCTCAAGTAATCTTTACTGCAGCTGCAAATGACACCCTCAAAATTCAAGGACAATTAACTTCGGGTAGTAATTTAGTGTGTAGTCCTGGAACTAATTTAATAATAATTAAATTACAAAATTCAAGTAGTTCTCAAGTTAATACAAAGTATCTTGCATTAGCTCAAACTGCTAATACTTTGTTGAATACAAGTACAACTGATATTCCTTATGTCACAGAAAATTTTAAAACAGTTTCAGCTTTTACACATTCTACTGTGACAAATACACAAGAAATAACAATAACAGAAGATGGATTTTATTACTTATTTGGTAGTATAACAATGACTAATAGCAATGCGAGTCCAGGAACAGCAAGAATGTTGTTTTTATATAATAGTAGTTCTTTTTATAATCAATATGAAGGATGTTATTCTGAGGCTTACGTTCATAGGACAGGAACTTTTAATAAAAAGACATTCAGTAATTGTATATTTGTTTATATTCCTTCTGGATTTATAATAAAATTACAAGCTTTAAGAACAAGTACAACCGGTGTTATAACTACTCAAGGTGTAGACACCAGTTTAATTGCTTTGAAAGCAAATGGTCCTGACATCCTTTTTGAACCAACTAATCCATTCGGAACTTATTTTAGTTCTAATTCAAGTAATGTGAGTACACTCACTGCAAGTACCACCTTTGTTCAAAAATTATTATTGAGTACTGGGTTAATACCTAATGGCATTTATCGTTTAGATTGGAGTTTTAAATTAGCCAGTGTTGTAGCTAATGAAATGGAAGTTCAAATATTATTAAATAATTCAAATCAAATTATGCTTCAACGTATTACTCAAAGTGTAACAACCAATACAAGAATTCAATCAGGTTATAACCTTTTAACTTTAATATCAAGAAATTATAATATACAATTTGATTTCAGAAGTGTTGATGGAACAAATGTCATTATAAGAGAAGTATCATTTGTTTTTTATAGAATTAATTAATTTTATTAAATTAATGTAAATGGAAATTAAATCAAAATATAATAAAAATTTAAAAACTATTTATAGTTTTTTAGAAAAGAAAAGAAAACTTTAAAAATTAAAAAATTAAAGTATTCAAATAAAAATATTTCTGGAGTTTTTAATAAAAATAAAAATGAATTTATTATTTATAAAAATACCAATAAATTAAGTTTTACTATCTCTAATGGAAAAGTGTTGGAAAATGTTA
>JAYTPS010000197.1:0-6984 GCA_043747155.1 Flavobacterium sp.
TTACAAACAACATTAAAATATGTAATTATAACCTTAAGTGCCGATAATCATGGCGAAGGTGGAATTTTTGCATTATACGCACTTGTAAAGCGAACTAAAGTACAATGGCTCATTGTGCCAGCAATCATTGGTGGAAGTGCATTACTTGCAGATGGAATTATTACACCACCAATTTCTGTATCAGCAGCAGTTGAAGGTATAAAAACTTTTTATCCCACAATGACCACCCAAAATATTCAAATAATTGTTATTTGTATATTATTTTTGCTTTTTACCATTCAACAATTTGGTTCTAAACTGGTTGGAAAGTTTTTTGCTCCCATAATGTTAGTTTGGTTTACAATGCTTGGAGTTTTAGGATTGATTCAAATATCCAATGACTTTTCAGTTTTTAATGCTATAAATCCATATTATGCTTATGAATTATTAATGATTCATCCTGAGGGATTCTTTGTTCTAGGTGCAGTTTTTTTATGTACAACTGGAGCCGAAGCGTTATACTCTGACATGGGACATTGTGGACGAAAAAATATAAGAATAAGTTGGATTTTTGTAAAAATTATGTTGCTGCTAAATTATTTTGGTCAAGGTGCTTATTTAATAAGTCAAGAAGGCAAAACATTAGTACAATTAGGTGGTGTTGACGGAAATCCATTTTATTTAATGATGGAAACTTGGTTTCAACCAATTGGAGTTGTAATTGCAACAATGGCAGCAGTGATTGCTTCTCAAGCTTTAATAAGCGGTTCGTTTACTTTAATAAATGAAGCAATGCGATTGAATTTTTGGCCTAAAGTCAAAATTAAATATCCAACTGAATTAAAAGGTCAACTTTACATTCCATCCATAAATTGGTTACTCTTTTTGGGTTGTGTTGGAATTGTAATTTATTTTGAAAAGTCTAGTGCAATGGAACACGCCTACGGCTTAGCAATTGTACTTTGCATGATTATGACAACCGTTTTACTAAATTTTTATTTAATAATGAAGCGTGTAAAATGGTATTTTATAGGAGCTTTAATTTCAATATATTTAGTAATTGAACTTAGTTTCCTAGCCGCAATTTTACCAAAATTTATTCATGGTGGTTTTGTTACCTTAATTATTGCAATTGTTCTAATTGCAATTATGGCAACTTGGTATATGGCTAAAAAAATAAGTCATAGTTATACTAAAATTGTAAAAATTGATACTTATAAAAAAGTACTTGCCGAATTAAGTGTTGATTTATCAATTCCTAAATATGCAACACATTTAATATACATGACCAATTCTAATAGAACTGATGAAATTGAAGAAAAAGTAATGTATTCTATTTTGCAAAAAAGACCTAAACGTGCCGATATTTATTGGTTTATTCATGTAAATATTCTTAATGAACCTTATAAAAAAGAATATAAAGTTACCGAAATTGTTACTGATGATATCTATAGAATTGATTTTTATCTTGGTTTTAGAGAACCAACAAAAATTAATTTAATGTTTAAAGAAGTCATAAAAGATATGGTTAAAAATGGCGAAGTCGATATTACTAGTCGTTATGAATCTTTAAATAAAAATAATATTATTGGCGATTTTAAATTTGTTCTTTCCGAGAAATTCTTGTCTAATGATGGAGATTTAACCTTTTTTGAAAAAATTGTTCTAAACACTTATTTCATCATGAAAAAACTAAGTTTATCCGAAGAAAAAGGTTTTGGTTTAGACAGTAGCTCAGTAAAAGTTGAACAATTTCCGTTAGTACTTCATCCACCAGAAATTATTAATATGAAACGATTGGATAATTCAAACAAACATTAATCTTTTATTTAAAATTACAAGGCAAATTCATTAATTATTGTTTAATGAATTTGCCTTTTTTTATTGAATTATTTGTATCTATTAATTCATAAAAATATACACCCGATGAATATTTTGAAACATCAAGATTTAATGTTCCTTTAAAAATTTTTTCAATAATTTTTCTTGAATATATATCTACAATTTTAAGAACATAATCTGTTTCTTTTTTTCCAATTATAGTTATGAAATCTTTAGTTGGATTAGGAAACAAAACAATCATATCAGTATCATTTGCGACTATTTCTACTGAATTTAAAGGAGCGCATTGAATACAATTTTTTAAAAAAGTTATACTCGAATCTGAATTTATTTGGTTATCAAAAACTGTTCCTTGTGTGCAACTATTTTTTAATTGATAATCCAACCAAGGAATTAAATAACTAAATATTTTAGCATGTTGAAAGCTTCTTGTTATTGTAGGTGTTGGTGTGCATGTAGATTCTCCAAAACTACACAAAGTATTACTATTTGCCATCTGACAATGACTTGCACCAATAATACTTACATAGGTTTTACAAGAACTCAATAAAGAATTATACATTGACAATTGGTTTGGAATTGGAGGTGAAACACAATCATTAGCACCAGCAATTATCAAAGAAGGAATATTTATAGTTCCTGCAGCTGCAATTGCAGATGGATTAGTTTCTGCTGAGGCAAAATTTACAATTGTTTTAATATTAGAATTTAGCGGCACAGCCAAAAATGAAGATCCACCACCCATACTGTGTCCCATAATCGAATTCATTGTACTAACTCTGTTATAAAATAATGATGTTGGTTGTGTTGATAAATTATTCATTTGATTAATTACGAAAGCTAAATCTTTGGCATATTCTAAATGTGATGGCGAAAAAGATCCTTCCGTTTTTGGAAAAGCCATTATATATCCATTTGGAACAAGTGCATTCCAAAAATTTAAATAAGCATCCCAAGTCATAACAAATCCATGACCAAAAACTAAACTTGGAAACTGAATTAAATTTTGAGTTGTTACTGCAACATTATCACCAGCAACATCAGCTGGATAATATATTTCTGTAGCAATACTCCTGTTACTTCTACTGGCATCAATAAAATTTACAGTAGTATGACCAATTTGATAAGTTTGAGAACTTGCAAAAGACACAATAAAAACGCTAAGAATAATTGAATATGTAAATTGTTTCATGACATAAAATTAAATAATTCAAATGTAACAAAAAACTCTTCAAATATTTTAACATCAATAAATTATAACAAAATTAAAACTTCGTTAATGCAACATAAAAAAGCAATACCTTTGCACGCTGATTTTTTTAAACAATGAGATTACACCGAAATTTAGTTTACACAACAATCGATTCACTAAATGCCATATTTAACGAAAGTGAATATGCAGATAAAGTTGTTGCAAGAGCATTAAAAAAAGACAAACGTTGGGGAAGTTCCGACAGAAAGTTTGTGGCAGAAACTATTTACGAAGTAGTTCGCTGGAAACGACTTTATGCAGAAATTGCCGAAGTTAAAGAACCATATAGTCGTGATGACATATGGAGAATGTTTGCAACCTGGGCAGTTTTACGTGGTTATCCAATTCCCGATTGGAGACAACTTGAAGGAACTCCAGAACGCAAAATTAAAGGAAAGTTTGATGAGTTATCTAAAATTAGAAAAATGCGTGAATCTATTCCCGATTGGATGGATGAACTTGGCGTAAAAGAACTTGGAGAAGCACTTTGGACTAAAGAAATTGCAGCTCAAAACAAGCAAGCTAAAGTAATTCTTAGAGTAAATACATTAAAAATTACTAAAGAAAAGCTTCGTGCAATTTTAATGGATTTAAATATTGAAACCGAATTTTTAAAAGAGCAACCAGATGCATTAGTTTTGACCGAAAGAGCTAATGTGTTTTTAACAGATGCGTTTAAAGAAGGTTTTTTTGAAGTTCAAGACGCATCTTCACAGCTAGTTGCAAGATTTTTAGATGTTCAACCAGGAATGAGAGTTGTAGATACTTGTGCTGGTGCAGGCGGAAAAACATTACATATGGCATCTTTAATGGAAAATAAAGGTCAATTAATTGCAATGGACTTATATGAAAGTAAATTAAAACAATTAAAATTAAGAGCAAAAAGAAATGGCGCTTTTAATATTGAATATAGAATTATTGATACTACCAAAGTCATCAAAAAGCTACATGAAAAAGCAGATAGAGTTCTTATTGATGCGCCATGTAGCGGATTAGGAGTTTTAAAAAGAAATCCAGATGCAAAATGGAAATTGCAACCAGAATTTATTGATAATATTAAAAAAATACAAGCCGAAGTTTTAGAAAACTATTCTAAAATTGTAAAACCTGGTGGTAAATTAGTCTATGCAACATGCTCAGTATTACCGTCTGAAAATCAAGATCAAATAAAAAAATTCTTAACAACTGATATTGGAAAAAGCTTTACATTTGTAAAAGATTCTAAAGTTTTAGCTTCTGAAAGTGGTTTCGATGGATTTTATATGGCTTTACTGGAAAGAAATTTATAAATTATTATGAAAAAAATTACATATTTATTAGTTTTATTTATTGTCACAGTTTCATTTGGACAAATTCCTGCTGGATATTACAATACTGCTACAGGAACTGGATACACACTAAAAACTCAATTGTTTAATATAATTAATGGTCACACAGACAGAGGTTATTCTGGTTTATACACAACTTATTTAACATCTGATAAAGATTTTTATTATGAAAATGATGGAACTTTATTAGACATGTATACTGAAAACCCAACTGGACCAGAATGTTCATTCACTTATGGCACAAACCAAGATGATGGAACTGGAGGAACAGCCGAATGTCAAAAATACAATAGAGAACATTTAATTCCACAATCAGCATTTGGTTCTGCAACTCCAATGTACTCTGATGCGCACTTTGTTGTTCCTTCTGATAAATATGTTAATGCTCAAAGAGGCGATTTGCCTTTCGGAAAAGTAAATGTTGCAAGCAATATTTATACCAATGGAACTAAAAGAGGACCAAATTTAAATTCAGGATATTCTGCCGGTTATACAGGCACAGTTTTCGAACCGATTGATGAATTTAAAGGTGATATTGCAAGAATGTTATTATATTTTGCAACACGATATGAAGATTTAGTTTCTTCATTTACTTTTACAATGTTTAACGGAACATCTAACCAAGTTTTTACTTTAACCGCAATAAATGTTCTTTTAACATGGCATAACAATGATCCAGTAAGTACTCGAGAAATTGCAAGAAATAATGCAATTGGAGTAACTTCACGTCAAGGAAATAGAAATCCCTTTATTGATCATCCTGAATATCCAATGCAAATTTGGGGAAGTTTACTAAACCAAAATTCTTTTGAAACTATAGGCAATGTTGTTATTTATCCAAATCCAACTAATGAAAATAAATTAAATATTGTTAGTTCAGTTACTATAGATGATATTAAATTGATAAACATTAACGGACAATTGATTATGGAAATTAATAAACCAATTTTTAACAATAACGCTTTTACTTTATACAATTTACCTCAAGGTTTTTATTTTTTAAAACTAAACTCCCAAAGTCAATCTATAACTAAAAAAGTTATTATAAATTAATAATTTACTTCCCATTCATCGGAAGTTTTTTTTTAATATAACATCTTAACTTCTTTTATTCCAAAAGTCTCAATACAATCATCTTCAAGTATAATTTGAAGCAAACCTGCGTTGGTAACTTTTTGAATTATACCCATAAATTTATTTTTGCTTGCATCTTCAAAAGCAGTTGGAACTCCAATTTTAAATAAATAACAATGATACTCTTTCCATAAAATAGAAGTTTGTTTTAATAAAATTAAATCGCAATTTTTTTTAATATTAGTACTAATTTTATGCATTAAATTCTCTAAATCAAATTCTTTCTTCATAATAGTAGAAATTGAAGATGCATTTGGTAAGTTTTCAAAATTGTATTGATTTACATTCAAACCAATTCCAACAATAGATTCAATTTTTGCGTCAGATTTTATACTGTTTTCAATTAAAATTCCAGCTATTTTTTTTTGCTCTGACATTATGTCGTTTGGCCATTTTATGCTTAGTTTAGGAACATCCATTTCATTTAAAACCTGAATTAAAGCTAACGAAATTGCTACATTTAAATGAAATATTTCATTAATTTCAACCAAGACATTCTTAATCAAAATACTCATTATTAAATTCTTACCTATTTCAGATTTCCAACTAGAACCCATTTGACCTTTGCCTTTAGTTTGCTCATGCGTAACAACAATAGTAAAATTTTCTAACACTTCATTCTTTGATAAATCTTTCAAAAAATCATTTGTTGAATCTATGGCACTGAGTTTGATAATCTTCATTAGCATTAATTTTGGTAAAACAGTATTTAAACTTATGTTAAGCATCAAAAATAATGACAAAAAATGATACCTTTGCAAATTATATAAAATTTTAAATGGCAAAAAATACAACAAGTACCGATGTTTTGTTAACAAGCATCATAAAAGGAATAGAAGAAGTTAAGGGAAATGATATTGAAATACTAGATTTAAGAGCAATAGAAACAGCCGTTTGTGATTATTTTGTTATCTGTAACGGATCATCTAATACACAAGTTAATGCAATTGTAAACTCGGTACAAAAAATGGTTTCAAAAGAACTAAAAGATAAACCTTGGCATACCGAAGGTTCAGATAACGCTGAATGGGTTTTAATGGATTATGTAAATATTGTAGTTCATGTTTTTCAAAAAGAAATTCGCGAATACTACAATATTGAAGGTCTTTGGGGTGATGCCAAAATAACAACTTTAGAAAACAAATACTAAAAGCACAATAAAATAATGTCAGATAACAAAAAACCAAGCGGATTAAAATTTAGCCCATGGTGGATTTCGGGTGGAATTATTATAATGTTTATTGTTTTAAACTTACTTAATAATTCAGGAATTGAAAATCCATCAAAAATAACATCTTCTAAATTTGATGAATTAATTAGTAGTGGAAAAATTGAAAAAGTAATTATTTTTAATAAACAAACAGTTGAAGTTTATTTAACTGCTAGTGCTTTAAAAGAAAAAGATAACAAAAAAATTGCAAAAGACGTTTTTGGAAATCTAAATAAAGG
>JAYTPS010000198.1:0-3735 GCA_043747155.1 Flavobacterium sp.
TGGTTACTTTTTTCACACTTTCGCCCAAGACATTATACAACACGATGTTTTCAAATTTTTCATTTGAGTTATTCATTTTTACATGAATAAAATCATTTGATGGATTTGGATAAACAAGAATGTTATCAAGATTGAAACTAGCATTTGCTAACAAAGCTACAAACTCCGTATAGAATGTATTGGTAGTAATAGCAGGATTAGAATCAAAATAAATATTGGCTGTATTTGGAATGATATTTCCAACAGCAAAACCAGGATTTAGTTTTATTTTGAAGGTTACAAAACCTTTACTTAATTCTTCATTTTGAGCAGCAGGTTTTAGTTGAATGTTTTCAAATCTCCAAATAAGATGATTGTTTATTCTTTCTAAAGTATAATTATGGCTTGCATCAATCATTCTAATACTTTGAAAATCATATCTTGAATCTAGCAAATCTTCTAATCTAACATTTATAGCATTAGAATTTCCAGTATTTTGAAAACGTATTGTGTAGTTTAAATAATCATCTTGACTAAAATTGCTGATTAATATCTTTCCACCATGTGCTTCCATTTTGTCATTTGGATCATAAGAAGCAACAACTATTTGAGAATTTACAAAAGTATTATTGGCTAAATTGATATCGCCAGTTGCTGTAATTGCTGCATTAGTAACCAAAACATCTCCAATATTTACAGCTGGAATTGCAGGAACGTTCATATTTACTAAAATATCACGAGACTCATATGGTCCTAAATTTAAAAAATCATAAGTAAATCCTGTTGCAGTAGATACAACTCCAGATTGACTAATAGAGTTTATTGATGTTGTTGCATTGTTGTTAAACGAAACAGTTCCAGAAGCTGGAGTGATTCCTAGATTTTTATATACAATTTTATTGGAATAAATTGAACCTGCAACTGGTTGTCCTAGAGGTACAATTGAAACTGCAACATCGTTGTATTGTTGGGTTATAGAAATTGGGAAAAATAAGGTTTGTGTCCCACTATTTACTGCAATGCTAATATCATTAAAATTGTTATCTGATAAGGCATAATAGTTAACATATTCAGGATAAATTTGATAGGTTATATCATAGGTGTTGCTTGAATTAGTGTCATAAAGACTATATTTTCCATAAGGAGAGGATACAGTTGTTATTGCGCCAGTATTATTTTTCTGATAACTAAAAGTCCCAAAAGTGAAATTAAATTCATTTGAATCTTTAATTCCATTATTATTCAAATCCACAAAAGCTACAAGTAGCAATTTATCTGAACAACTAGTTCTTCCAGAATTTGGATCAGAAAAATTTGTTTGAGATAATTTAATAAAACCAGTCTGATTACTAAAATTTGTAATTAACACTTTATAGTATTCTCCTGCTTGTGCATTTGGAATCGTTACTGTTTCTGAATAACTAGAAGAATAACTACAATCTACAATATTACCAATAGGATAAAAACCATTATTTGGGATATTGCTATAAGGACAAGTAAGACAATCTGCAAAGGTTATCTGATTACAATTGTCTGCAGAAGTAAATGGTCCCCAAACGGTAAAGTCAACATCTTGGCTTGAACCTGTTGGATTTCCTAATGGATCAAAACTAGAATATTGAATAAGTGAATATAACAATGGTCCGGATTCATTAACTTTTAAAGTATAAAAAGTAGGGTTTGGAATAGAACCTAAACAAGCTACTTGACTACTATCAGGAATTCCCGTTGTATTTGGGAAAATATAAGGATCATTTGAAGTAGAACCACAAAAATATTCTGCATTTTCACAATAAGAAATAGACTTTACACAAATATTAAAAGTAGTCGTTTGAAAACCAGAAGTATTTGACCAAACTCTTACATAATATGTTGCTCCTATTATATAACCAAAATAGTCAACTACTAATGAGTTGTTAACACTACAACTTACTGAAGTTAAATTGCCGCAAGTACCACTGTAAACTGCAGCACTTAAGTTTTGTGAAGAACCAACAAGATTTGATAAAGTAATAATTTGTCTTGATGAAATTGGTGTAAAACTAAACCAAACATCTCCAGAAGTATTTCCACCACAAGTATTTAGTTCAGATGAATGTGTTGCACCAGCAATTGAACTAAAATTGATATTTACACAATCAGTGCTAGTGTTTACAACAAGAGGAGTTGCAGTAAGGCATTCATCATTTTGAGGTGTTGGAGAAATCAATGGAATTGTAGCAACATTTGACCACAAACTCAAATCGTTTGTTGCGCAAACAGAGCGAACATAAATCTCATATCCATTGCCTACTTGTAATCCTGAAACTTGATATGGATTTGTAGAAACAATGGTTCCAGTTGACGATGCGTTTGGAATAGCGGATCCAATTGGTTGAACTAAGACTTCCCATTGATTTGCTGTACCATTTTCTTGCCAACTTAAATTTGCAGTTGATGATGATGTTAAAACAGAGATTATATTTGTTGGTTTCGGACAAGTAATAGGTGCTCCACAAGTTACATTAGCAATCCAACCTGGATTGTTTGCAATAGCATCACTTCTAAATCTAAAAGTCAAACTACCAGTTGGGTCTGTAGATGTAAAAGATACTGGAATTGATGTTCCCCAATATCCTCCAGCAAGTCCACCAGGTACATTTCCTGCTGCGTTTGAACTAGTAATTTGTGGTGAATTTATTGAAACTCCATTAAAAACATATAATGCATCATAATTTGATTCTAGATTAAAAGATGTGAAAGTTACTGTAACTACTTCACCTGGATTATTAGGATATAGAGTAATTGTATAATCAGCATTATTGCTGTAATTTAGGTTTGGACCTTCAGGATCAGTGAAAATTCCACCACACATTGATTGTGAATAAATAGAAGTATTGACTATTGAAAATAAAGCAAAAATAGTTAGAAGTAAAATTTTTTTCATTTTGTATGGTGTTAAAGTTAGCCAAATATACATTGATTTTGAATATCTTATGCAAAATGTTAAAAATTATTTAGTTTATATTTTCTGCCAAAATATACCCACTAGTCCAAGCATTCTGAAAATTAAAACCGCCAGTTATTGCATCAACATTTACAATTTCACCAGCAAAATAAAGATTGTTGTGAAGTTTGCTTTCCATTGTTTTGAAATTGATTTCTTTTAGGTCAATTCCGCCAGCCGTGACAAATTCTTCTTTAAAAGTACTTTTTCCATTTACTTGAAATTGTCCTTTCGTCAATTGATTGGCTAAATTTTGAAGTTGATTTTTAGTCAAATCTGCCCATTTGGTTTCTTCAGTAATTTCAGAAGCCAAAACCAAACTTTCCCATAATCTATTTGGGAATTCAAAAGGTGATTTCTTTGCAACTGCTTTTTTTGAATGTTCTTGTTTTAAATCTTTCAATTTAATGATGGCTTCCTCTATTGTAACCTCATTTAGCCAATTTACAAATATGCTAAATTGATAATTTTTGTCTGCCAAAATTCGTGCTCCCCAAGCCGAAAGTTTCAGGATTCCCGGACCACTCATTCCCCAATGGGTTATTAATAAAGGTCCGGAAGCTTCTAATCGTGTGTCTTTGACTTTTACAGTGGCTATTGCCGAAACGCCCATTAAATCTTTGATGCGAGTATCTTTTATATTAAAAGTGAATAGGGAAGGTACAGGAGAGATTATAGCGTGACCAAAATTTTGCAACATTTCCCAGATTTTAGGATTGCTTCCGGTGGCAAGAATTAGTTTTTCTGCAATATAGGTTTCGGTTGGAGTA
>JAYTPS010000199.1:0-4921 GCA_043747155.1 Flavobacterium sp.
GTAAAACTATCATAAGCTGCAGTTGGAATTTTATGTTTAATCAAAAATTCTTTGGCAAATTCTTTACTTCCTTCTAGTTGCGCACCAACTTTTGATGGACCAATAACTGGAATATGATTTATATCAGAATCTGTTGCAAAAAAATCATAAATTCCTGCAACCAATGGATCTTCTGGACCAACAACAATCATTGCTACTTTTTTTGCTAAAGCAAAAATTTTTAAAGCATCAAAATCTAAAATATTTAGGTTAACATTCGTGGCGATTTGCGAAGTTCCAGCATTTCCTGGAGCAACAAATAGTTTAGAACATTTATTAGATTGTAACATTTTCCACGCTAATGCGTGTTCTCTTCCGCCAGAACCGAGTAGTAAAATTGTCATTGTGTTGTGTTGTTGGTTGCTTTGCAAAAATAGTTTGTTTTGAATAGAAATAATAATAATTTTAATTACTTTTGAAATAAGTTTTATATAATTTCTTTAAACTCACAAACAAATGCAAACTATTTTAAAACAACCATTTACAAATGTTCAACTTGAACTTTTAAAAATATTTTCGCATAATTTACCTGAAAATGATTTATTAGATTTAAAAAAAATACTTGTAAATTTCTTTGCAGATAAGCTTATTAATCAAGCAGATAATGTTTGGAATGACGAAAAATGGAATGATGAAAAAGTAGATTCGCTACTTCAAGCCAAAATGAGAAAATCTAAATAGAAATCTTGAAAAAAATAGTTTTAGACACCAATGTACTTTTAGTATCTATTTCAAGTAAATCTAAATTACATTGGATTTTTAAAAGCTTACTTGAAGGCAAATTTACTCTTTGTGTAACCACTGATATCTTGGCAGAATATGCCGAAATAATTGAACTTCATATGGGAATTTTGGCTAGCGAAAATGCTCTTGGTGTTTTAGAAAATTTGCCAAATGTTGAATTTATTACCAATTATTATAAATTTAATTTATTGAAAGATGAAGATGATAATAAATTTGTAGATTGTTGTATTTCAGCAAATGCAGATTTTATAGTAACTCACGATTCTGATTTTAATTTATTAAAAAATATTGATTTTCCAAAAGTTATTGTTTTGGACACAATAGCATTAAAAAAAATCAACCTTTAAATAAATGTTTAATCTTTTCAATTTATCGCTCAAGCTTAATGGTTTTCCAATGAAGGAAGCAATTGCTGTATTTGACAAAATTCAAACCATATCTGAAGCTGAATTTAAAAATTATGTAATAGAAAAAAGAAAAGAAATTGTTGAATATCATTTACAGAACAATAAGTCTTATCAGGATTTTGTTGGAAAATCTGAATTAAAAAATTGGAATGAACTTCCAATAATGACCAAAAAAGATTTTCAAAAACCTTTATCTGAGAGACTTTCTAATGATTTTACAATTAAAAATGTTTATGTTAATAAAACTTCTGGTTCTAGTGGTGATCCTTTTATTTTTGCGAAAGATAAATTTTGTCATGCCTTAACTTGGGCAAATATAATCAATAGATTTGGATGGTTTAACATTGATTTTAATTCGTCGTTACAAGCTCGTTTTTACGGAATTCCGTTGGATTTTATCGGAAATAAAAAAGAAAGGTTGAAAGATTTTTTCAAGAACAGTTTCCGATTTACCATTTTTGATTTATCCGATGAAGTTTTAGAAAAAGTACTGCTAAAATTTCAAAATAAAAAGTTTGATTACATAAATGGTTATACTTCTTCCATAGTTTTATTCGCCAAATTTCTTCAAAAGAAAAACATGGTTTTAACTTCGGTTTGTCCAACTCTTAAATGTTGTATTGTAACTTCTGAAATGTTATTTGAAGAAGATAAACAATTGATGGAAAAACAATTTGGAGTTCCAATTATTAATGAATATGGCGCTTCCGAACTAGATTTAATTGCATTTCAAAACACAAATGGCGATTGGCAAGTAAATTCGGAAACATTATTTGTAGAAATTTTAGATGAAAACAATAACGTTTTACCAAACGGAAAAGAAGGTCGAATTGTGATAACGTCGTTGTACAACAAAGCGCATCCGTTTATTAGATATGACATTGGCGATGTTGGAATTCTTGACGAAAAAAGCACCATCAAAAAACCAATTCTAAAAAAATTAATTGGACGAACTAACGATATTGCTATTCTTCCAAGTGGGAAAAAATCACCTGGATTGACCTTTTATTACGTAACAAAAAGCATTATTGAAGACGACGGAAATGTAAAAGAGTTTATGATTAAACAAACAAAAATCGATACTTTTGAAGTCGAATATGTAAGTGAAAATGCATTAATTGATAGTCAAATTCTTATTATTGAAAAAGCAATAACCACTTATTTAGAAAGTGGTTTGACGTTTACATTTACTAGAAAAGAAAAATTAGAACGAAGTAAAAGCGGAAAATTGAAACAGTTTGTTTCGATGGTAAAATAAATTGGAGGTCACAAATTATGACTTCCAATCTCAAACTTGATATCAAAAATTGTGACTTCAAGACGTTCAAGGTCGAAAATTGCGACCTTAAAGAAAAATATAGTATAATTTATGAGTAATGAAATACAACTTTCAGAAGAATTAATTTCTAACAAAATTTACTTTATTAGAAATCAAAAAGTGATGTTTGATAGCGACTTAGCAACGCTTTATGGCATTGAAACTAAAAGATTAAAAGAACAAGTTAAACGAAATACCTCAAGATTTCCTGATGATTTTATGTTTGAATTAACTGAAGTTGAATACCTTTCTTCAAGGTCGCAAATTGCGACCTTGAAGAAAGGTAGAGGTTCTAATTTAAAATATTTACCTTCAGTTTTTACAGAACATGGCGTTCTAATGTTATCTAGTGTTTTGAATAGCGATAAAGCTATTCAAACGAATATTCAAATTATGAGGATATTTACAAAAGTGCGTCAAATGCTTTTGGACACAACCGATTTGAAAATTGATATATTACAAATTCAGAAAAAACTTGAAAACCATGATAAGAACATTGAATTGGTTTTTAGTTATTTAGATGAATTAACCGAAAAAAAAGAAAACACAAAACCAAGAACGAAAATTGGTTATAAAAAATAATTCTTTAAGGTAACAAATTGTGACCTTAAATAAAAATTAATAAATAAGTATCTTAAATTTGTTGAGATACTGAAACAAGATTGACAATACAATTCAGATGATGAAAAGATTCTGAAATAAATTCAGAATAAATGAAAATAACAATAATAGCAGGCGCAAGACCTAATTTTATAAAAATCGCACCAATTATAAAAGCGATTGAAAAGCAACAATCTAAAGGGAAAAACATTTCTTTTAGATTAGTGCATACAGGTCAACATTATGACAAAAACCTCAGTGACACTTTTTTTGATGAGTTAAATATTCCGCATCCAAATGCTAATTTGGAAGTAAAAAGTGGTTCGCAAGCCGAGCAAACTGGTGCAATTATGATTGCTTTTGAAAAAGAACTACTTCAAAATCCGTGCAATCTGGTTTTGGTTGTTGGTGATGTAAATTCGACTATGGCATGTGCAATTGTTGCCAAGAAAATGAACATAAAAGTTGCTCACGTTGAAGCAGGAATTCGTTCTGGAGATATGACAATGCCAGAAGAAATTAATAGAATTGTTACCGATAGCATAACTGATTTTTTCTTTACTACTTCAACCTCAGCATCAGAAAATTTATTGAAAAATGGTGTCAATTCAACTAATGTTCATTTTGTTGGAAATGTGATGATTGATACTTTACATCAGAATTTAGATAGAATTTCAGCTCCGAGTTTTTGGAAGGAGTTTAGTTTAGAAACTGGAAATTATATCATTTTGACTTTGCATCGACCATCAAATGTTGATGAAGAAAAATCGTTGGTTGATTTATTGAAAGGAATTGACAAAATGGTTGGCAATAAAAAAATAATTTTTCCAATCCATCCAAGAACTAAAGCAATTTTGGGTGAACAAAATTTGAATTTAAAAAACATATTAGTTGTGGAACCTCAAGGTTACTTGAATTTTATGTATTTGATAAAAAACAGTTTTACAGTGATTACAGATTCTGGTGGAATTTCGGAAGAAACTACGGTTTTAGGAATTCCTTGTTTTACGATGCGAACCACAACCGAAAGACCAGAAACAATTGATATTGGTACTAATACTTTGGTTGGAATTTCTGTTGAAAATCTGACTTTAGAGTTCACAAAACTTCTAAAAAATGGTTTGTCTAAAAGAGGAATTCCTGATCTTTGGGACGGAAAAGCATCGGAACGTATTATTGATGTTTTACTGAAAAAAATATTAAACACGAATTTCACGAATTAGCACGAATTTTTGATAATAATAATTTCACTAATTCTCATAAATTATTCAAAATTTAAATACAAATTTCAAGATTTAGTAAGAATTTTGACCGCTATAATTAACTAATTTGTGAAATTATAAACATTTAGAATTTGTGGAAATTCGTGAAATTCGTGTAAAAAGATACTGAAACAAATTCAGCATAAATGAAAGAAATTATAATTATATCTAATTATTATCCACCAGAAAAAGGTGCTGCTGCCAATAGAATTGAGCAGTTAGCTTTAAAATTGCATCAAAATAACTACAAAGTTTCTGTTATTTGTCCGTTAGGGAATTATCCTAAAGGCGTATTGTTTAATGAATATAAAGGTAAATTTCATGTTACTGAAAATCGTGATAATATAACTGTAAAAAGATTGTGGATTTATCCTAGTGTAAGTAAAAATATATTTGTTAGAATTATTTCGGTTTTGTCATTTTCGACTTCACTTTTTTTTTACTTATTATTTAAAAAAACACCTCAAAAAGTTATTGTTCAATCGCCACCATTATTGCTTTCATATATATCGGTTTTTATTTTATCTCTAAAAAATAAAAAAATAATTTTA
>JAYTPS010000200.1:0-3638 GCA_043747155.1 Flavobacterium sp.
GTAATTTTGTTTCCGTCAACCACTGTATATCCACCTTCGCCTTCCATGATAAATCGCAATGCAGATGCTTTGTGTTTGTGAGCTGATGTGCTTTCGCCAGGTTTTGTAACTTGAATTCCAGTATACAGCCAACCCACAGCCGCCGAAACGTCTTTTCGTTTGTCGTTTACTAAATAAATTACTCGTCTTCCTGCTTGCTCAGGAGTAACAAGTTCGGATGATTTTAAAACTAAAACTCGTAAATCGTCGTATTTCCATAGCATAGCTACGGAGGAACTTTTTGGTTCCCAAGGTTCGATGTCGTTAGCAACTGTCCATAAAGCGCCTGCACCAAGATTTTCTAGTTCTTTGTAATATGCTTCGAGTTCTGGTGTATCTTGTACCCTTGCACGACCTATTTGGTCATCGGAATGTTTTGCTTCCATATTGTATTGTTATTTTGGCTAAAGCCTTTTGATTATGATCATTATTTATATTTCCAATGGGTTAAAACCCATTGCTATTGAATTAATCCAATGGGTTAAAACCCATTGCTATTGAATTATTCAACATCTTTAAATTTTTGAAATCCAAATTTATCAATCAATTCTTCGTATTCTACTTGAAATGATTTTTTATTATGATGTGCTTCTTGATTTTTAATATAATTTCTAACTTTTTCAATAATGGATTCTGAAACGGATACTGCAAAATATTCATCTTGCCATTGAAATTTATCCAAAATAAATTTTTGATTGT
The DNA here is from genome assembly GCA_043747155.1 of Flavobacterium sp. Lineage (GTDB taxonomy): Bacteria > Bacteroidota > Bacteroidia > Flavobacteriales > Flavobacteriaceae > Flavobacterium. The sequence continues at coordinate 739 of JAYTPS010000200.1, forward strand.
TAAACCAAAATGCAGATTCTCCTTTTATTAATTGCATTACTTTACTAATTGTTTGTTCTGTACCCAATGATATCAAACAATGACAATGGTCATTATATCCATTTACATAATCCACAAAAATACCTTTCTTAATTGCATTTTCTTTGATATGTTTCCACATTGCATTTCTAATCTCTAAAGTTTCAAGATGTGGAACTCTGTGTTTTGTACTCCAAACAAAATGAATATAAACTTTGACAAATGGCATATGTATTCTTTTTTTTTTATCCACAGGTTAAAACCAGTGGCAATTGATTATAAAATCTGTGGTAATTGATGTTAAACCTGTAGCAAATGATTAAAACCTATAATTATTTTTTTATTTAGAGATATAATTTATTCATGTGTTTTCAATTGCCTCTGGCTTTAGCCAGAGGAATAATAATTTGTTTACAATGATTGGCTTTAGCCAAAATCTATTTTTTGTTAAACTCCTCATGATTATCAATAAAAGTAATGTTTCTTGTTGGTACTGTATTTACTCTTAAATCAAATATATCAAATCTATTATAATGACCTAAAATATCATGCATTTGTTTTGGTTGGATGCATTTTTCTAAATCAATTTCAGCATAAATTATTCCTTCATCATCTATTAAAGGTGTTCCGATAACAGCACCATTTGGACCAATAAATCCAGACCAAGCTGAATTTTTACGACTTAATAATTCATCAACGTTTGGAACATCTTCTCGCAACGCATCTTTTATTTCTTGTGATATTGTAGAACATGAAACTATTGTAAATAATTTTCCTTCAAATGAATGTGCGCAAGCTCTAATTTTTATTGCTTCTGCCATATCATAATCTGGTGGCGCAACAGGAAGCGAAATATAATTGGCAATGTGAATTAATTCGCCTTGTGCTAATAATGTAAATCTTGCTAATGTATTGGTATTTTCTCCACAAGCTAAAGTTCCAATTGGTCCAATTTCGGTGTTATATACTTTTAAGGATGAACCATCACCAGAAGTCCAAGTAAGTTTTTCTGCCCAAGTTGGAACTAATTTTCGGTGTTTTCCAATTAGAATTCCGTAGTTGTCGATGATTAAATTGGTGTTGTAAATTTCGCCGTAAGAATTTCCTCTTTCGTTAATTCCGATAACAATGTGAATATTATTTTCTTTTGCGGCTTGAAATAAAGGTTTCATAACTTCATCAGAAATTACAACGGAAGATTTATACAATTGTTCGTACCATTTACTTCCTTGAATTGGCGTCATAATCCAATTCCAATAAGGATAACCAGCAACAAAAACTTCTGGAAATGCAATTAATTGTGCGCCGTTTTTACTTGCTTCTTTGATTAAAGATATTGCTTTATCAATAGTTTTTTCAACATTTAAAAAAACTGGTGCCGTTTGAACAGTTGCGGCTTTGAATTTTGGAAAAATCATATCGTTATTTTGTTATTGTTTGTTCAACTCTTTTTATTAATTTAATATTTTCTCCATTTGAATCAACTTCATAAATTTTACCATAAAAAGTTGATTTTTTTGATTTGGGTTTGTACTTAATTTGCCAAATTCTACATTTATTATTATTTTTAAAATTTAAAATTTTATCATTTCCATCAATAATTGAATCAGTTGTTATAATATATGAATTATGATATAAAAAATTTAAAATTAATGTGTCATTTTTAGTCGTGCTTTTTAAGTACGGTTTATAACTTATATCGTAAATAGAGTTTGACTTTTTATTAAAGTAAAGTTTGTTAAGTTTAATTAAATTTAAAAATAAATTGTTTTTTAAAATATTTTTATCACCATTATGAACTGAATTTATTCTAATATTCAATTTTTCATCTGTTGCAATTTTTTTAATTTGAAAGTTTATCAATTTATATTCGGAATATTTTTTTAAAAGATTGATTTTATCAATTAAATCATTCAACTTTTTACAAGTTATAGAGTCATAAATATTAGGTAGTTCATAACTTCTCATCTTATGTCTAGCATTGTAAATATTAATTTCTTCTTTCAAAAAAGCGTTATTTTGTTTAATTAATGCTAAGTAATCATTTTCATTATACTTACAACTTACAAGTAATAATGTCATTATTAATAATTGATAAAACTTCATAATTTGTAATTCGTAATTTTATTTTTCATTTCCTCGTTAAATGCTTCTGCTTTGATGCTTTGTCTATCATCTTGAATTTTTACATTTACCAAAGTTACTTCGCCTTCAAGAACAGTAACTATATTTTCATTTTCAAATGAAAAACAACAAATTACAGAAGAAGTTTTTAATTCTTTTACCCAAAGTTTTTTTGTTAGTATTTCTCCCAAACGTGCTGCTTTTTTAAATTGTACTTTTAAATCTACAGTCGGAATTCCATTAGTTTCGTGCATTTTAGAAAATGGTCTTTCTAATGCTTCCTCAAACCAATCTTCTACTAAATCGTTTAGCATTTCTAAAAATCTGGGATAAAAGACTATTCCTGCATAATCTACGTGTTTAAAACGTATTTTTTCTAGTTTTGTGAATGGTTGGTTCATAGTAATTTATTAATTTCTTTATCAAAATCGCTCTCATAATTTTTATCTTGAATGATTCTGTATTTTTCAAATTCATTTTCGGCAAACGAATTGGCTATTTCGGCAGTGATTTTTCCAGAATTGGTTAAAACTTCTTTATCGTTAAATTTTAAAAAAGCATTTAACTTTGCTATCCAATCTTTCATATATAAAACAACATTATTCTTTGCTTGTAATTCGGCATAATCCAAATACATTGTAACAATTCGATTAAGTGAATCTAATTCTTCCGAGTCAAGATAATTTTTTGCAACACTTACATCATTTTTTCTTATTAATCCTCTTGGTGCATTTTTCCAATTAGTTAATCCTAAATTT
>JAYTPS010000201.1:0-9327 GCA_043747155.1 Flavobacterium sp.
AAAAAAAATATGTACGAATTAGAAGAAAAAAGTTATTTATATCTATTGTTTATAATTCCAATATTGGTAGCATTATTTCTATATGTCCAATTTTGGAAAAGAAAGAAACAACAAGAATTTGGCGATTTAGATTTAATAAAAAAATTAAGTCCAGAGAAATCTATTTTCAAACCAACATTAAAAATTGTTATTGTTCTTTTGGGATTATTATTTTTAATATTAGGATTAGTAAATCCAAAAATGGGAACCAAAATTGAAAAAGTAAAACGTCAAGGAATTGATATAGTATTTGCAGTTGACGTTTCTAAGAGTATGTTGGCAGAAGATGTTGCGCCAAACCGATTAGAAAAAAGTAAACAACTAGTTTCTCAGTTAATCAATCAATTGGGAAGTGATAGAATTGGAATTATTTGTTACTCAGGAAGTGCATTTCCAGTATTACCAATGACATCTGATTATGGTGTTGCCAAAATGTTTATGCAATCAATGAATCCAGGAATGATTTCTTCTCAAGGAACATCAATTGACCAAGCAATAGATTTGGCGTCAAATAAATATTTTGATAAAAAAGACAAAACCAATAAGTTATTAATAATAATTTCAGACGGTGAAGATCATACCGATAATGCTGAAAACGCTGCTGATGAAGCACAAAAATTAGGAATAAAAATAATTACAGTTGGTGTTGGAACCGAAAAAGGAGGAACAATTCCGTTAGCAAAAAACGGTTATGGCGAAGGATTGCAAAAAGACCAAGACGGAAACGTTGTTATAACTAAACGAAACGCAGAAATTTTAACAACCATTGCAAAAAGTTCTAAAGGCGGATATGTTGATGGAAACTCAACTAAAAATGTTTTAGATTATGTAAAAAAAGTTTTGGACAATACTGAAAAAACAGAATTTAGCGCAACTCAAATGGCCGATTTTAAATCGCAATTTCAATGGTTTTTGGGCTTTGGTTTTTTCTTCTTGTTTTTAGACGTTTTCTTACTTGAAATAAAAACAAAATGGGTAAGAAAAATTAATTTGTTTAACGAATCGTAGAAACGTAAATTTTTGTCTGTATTTTAAAATGAAAAAATTAATTATATATTGTTTAATTCTAATCACTTGTGCAACTAAAGCTCAAGAGAAGGACAAGTTTTTACTAAAAGGAAACGAGAAATTTGCCGAGAAAAACTATATTGAAGCAGAAGCTAATTATAGAATATCCCAAGCCAAATTTAAAAAGAAAGCCAAATCTTCTTATAATTTAGGAACAACAATTTACAAACAAAACCAATCATCCGAAGCTAAATATCAATTTGCAAAAGCCATAATTGATGCAAAAACAAAGCCCGAGAAACACAAAGCATTTCATAATCTCGGAAATTCATTGATGAAAGAAAAAGAATATACTGGTGCTGTTGGAGCATATAAAAATGCACTAAGAAATAATCCAACAGACGAAGAAACTAGATATAATTATGCATTAGCCAAAAAAATGCTAAAAGACAATCCACCAAAGAAAGACGATAAAAAAGATAAAAAAGACGACAAGAAAGAAAAAGAGAAGGACAAAGAAAAAGATAAAAAAGAAGAGGGCAAGAAAGATAAAGACAAAGAAAAAAACGATCAAAAAGATAAAATAGACAATAATAAACTTGATGAACCAAAACCAAAACCTAGTGGCGCATCTAAACAAAGAATTGAAAATCTTCTAGATGCTGTAAATAATGAAGAGAAAAAAGTGCAAGAAAAAGTCAATGCACAAAAGGTTCAAGGAAAACCTTCAAAACCTGAAAAAGATTGGTAATTTTTGAATTACAAATTATAAAATTGTGAATTATTAATGAAGAAATATTTAATTTTAATACTAGTATTTATTACAAACCTACTTTGTGCTCAAGTAAAATTTGAAGCTAGAGTTAGTAGAGACGAAATTGGTATTAATGAAAATGTAAGAATTGAATTTTACATGAATTTTGATGGAGATAATTTGGTGATTTCCAATTTTCAAGCATCGGGTTTTAAAATAGTTTCAGGTCCAAGTCAAATGGTTAGTCAATCATGGATTAACGGCAGAAGTTCTTTCAATAAAGCATATTCGTATACTTTAATGCCATTAAAAAAAGGAAAACTAACCATAAAAAGCGCTACGATTGAATACAATGGTCAAGTTTTTAAAACCCAACCAATAACCATAACTGTAGGAAATGCAGTTGCCCAACAGCAACAGCAAAACCCATATTCTAATAATCCATACAACAATCAACAGCAACAACAGCAAAGTCGAGTTCCTTTAAACGCAGGAAAAGATGGCGTACATCTTGTTGCCGAAATTTCTAAAACAAATCCTTATGTAAATGAACCAATAACGGTTGTTTATAAAATTTATGTCAGTAATAGATCAGCAGTTGGAGGTTGGAATGAAACTAATAAACCAAAATATTCAGATTTTTGGAGTCAAAACATTGATGTAAAACAATTTAATATTCAGCAAGGAACATTCAATGGCGAAAGTTATCGATATGCCATACTTCGAAAAGTGGTTTTATATCCTCAAAAAGCAGGAAACCTTCAAATAGAACCATTAACACTAGACGTTCAAGTAGAAGTTCCAACAGGTAGAATAGATGTTTATGGCGAATATGAAACTAAAATGCAAACTAAAAGAGTTTCTGCTGGAGCCAAGGTAATAAATGTAAAACCATTGCCCGAATTAGGAAAACCAGATGGGTTTTCTGGAGCAGTTGGAACATTTGATTTTTCAGTTTTGCCATCTAAAACAACTTTAAAAAGTGGCGAATCTTTAGATTTAAATCTTGAAGTAACAGGAACAGGAAATCTAAAATTATTTAGTTTGCCAAAACCAATTGTGCCTTCTTCATTAGAAATGTATGATCCAGTACACACTGAAGATGTTTCAACGCCAATATCAGGAATGACAGGAAGGATTCAAGATAAATACACAATAGTTCCTCAAACAAAAGGGAATTTTCTAATAAAACCAATTTCATTTTCCTATTTTGATTTAACCTCAAATACCTATAAAACCATACCTTCGCCAGAAATAGTTTTAAATGTTTTGCAAGGAACTAATACTGCAGCAACTACAAATTCTAATAAACTTGAACCAGTAGTTGCCAAGTCATTTGCGTTTATCAAGCTACATACAACCTTATCGTCAATTAATTCTTCTGACTTTTTGGGTTCAGGATTATTTTATTGTTTATTATTTTTACCCATAATCTTAATTCCAGTTTTAGTTCTTTTTAAAAAAAGAAAAGATGCCGAAGATGCTGATATTGTTGGAAATAAAAAGAAAAAATCAAATGCATTGGCTAAAAAATATTTATCAGAAGCTAAAAAACATATAAACAACAAAGAACCTTTTTATATTGCTCTAGAAAAAGCTATGCACAATTTCTTGAAATCCAAATTAAGTATTGAAACTACAGAGATGAGCAAGGACAAAATAAAAGATATTCTACTCTCTAGAGATGTTAATGTCGATACTGTAAACCAATTTTTATTGTTAACAGAAAGTTGCGAATTAGCACGTTATGCGCCATCAACAAGCACTATTATTCATAAAGATTATGAAAAAGCAGTCGAAATAATTTCAAATTTAGAAAAGCAAATTTCATAATCATGAAAAAAACTATGTATATATTTTTATTTACTTTTCAAGTGTTTTGGGCCCAAAATACTTTTGAAAAAGGAAATCAATTGTATCAAAAAGGAAATTACAAAACTGCAATTTCCAATTATGAAACTGTTTTAGCATCTGGACAACAATCAGCTGAACTATATTTTAACCTTGCAAATTGTTATTACAAACTTCATAAAGTTGCTCCTGCAATTTACAATTATGAAAAAGCGTTACAACTAAATCCAAACGATCAAGAAATTAAAACCAATTTAGAGTTTGCCCAGAAAATGGCTATTGATGACATAAAAGTCATTCCAAATGTTGGATTTAATAAAATTATTGAAGAGTTTACTAACACTTATTTTTATGATACTTGGGCATGGATTTCAGTTCTGTTAGCATTCTTGTTTTTTGCATTTTTTGGGTCTTATTATTTTTCAAAAACCAGTTTTCAAAAACGAATTTTCTTTACAGGAATGTTTGTAATATTAATTGCAATAGTAATTAGTATTGCATCAGCGATTTATGAAAAAAATAGAATAATAAATGAGAAAGCGGCTATTATTTTTTCAGAAACAAGCTCGCTAAAAACTGAACCAAAAGCATCAAGTTCTCAAATTATTTTACTTCACGAAGGAACTAAAGTTTATATTGTAGAAAACATTGCCAACTGGAAAAAAGTGCAATTAACCGATGAAACTACTGGTTGGATAAGCGACCAAACTATTAAAGAGTTGAGGTAAATCTAAATTTAAATAAATGGAAAAAACCACTATAAGAATTTTGTTGATTTTATTTTTCGGATTATTAACAACAATACTTTCATTTATCATTCCTGTTGCTGGTGGCGGAGTTAGTCTAATTTTTGTAGTAACAGTTCCTATAATTTTTGTTATTGCAGTTATATTTTCAATAATTTACTACAAGTTAGAAAGTTGGAAATATAATTCAAAGAATCAAAATATCTTCTTTTTCTCTTTTTGTTCTATATTAATATTTTTAGCTTTTTCCCTTTTTCCATATAGGTAAAAATTATTTTGCAACTTTCTGTTTCAAATCCTTAAACCAATCTGTTAAAACAGGTAATAAAACCTCCGAAGTTTTTAATATAGGATTAAAAAATAACGATTTTTCTTGAGTTTCTTTAGATATAAAAGTGTCGTTTATATTTACCTTTTGAAATAAACTCAATATAATTCCAAGCAATAAAATTGTTTTTAAAGTTCCAAAAACAGCTCCACCAAGTTTATTTAGCCAACCCAAAAAAACAAAACTTGCAATTTTAGAAAAAACTTTCGCCAATAAATGTATTACAACCACAACAATAAGTAAAGTAATGATAAAAGCAGCAACTTTAGCGGTTTTGCTATCGCCAATAAAAGCAACGACAATATAGGAAAACTTTACTGCAATGTAAATTCCAACAAAAAAAGAAACAAGCGAAGCCAATTCTACAAACAATCCATTTCGCAAACCTCTAAAAGCTGCAAAAGCCAATAAAGCTCCAATTACAATATCTATAATATCCATAATTTTATAAAAATAAAACACAAAGATATAAGATTATAGAAAATAGAACAAAGAGAAAAGATTCTAAATGTAATATATTTGCAAATCATTTTAGATAAAGATAAAGTCAATTCTCTTTTTTCTCTACTCTATTTTCTAAAAAAAAGAAAAAAAATGTCAAGAGACGAACAATTAAAAAACCGCTGGAACAAAGTCGTAGAAATCCTTTCCAATCAATTTGCCGATGGCGATGTTTTAGATTTAGACGCAATTATATATTTAATTGGAGTACAAGAACTTGGAAAACTCAAAATAGCATTTAAAAAAGACGAAAAAGTGAATTTAATGCACATTGCAATTTGCCGATTATTAGAACCTTATGGTTATTATGAATTCGATTTTGTAGACAAAGATGGTTGGCCACATTACAAAGTAAAAGAAGAATTGCCACCTTTAAAAGCAGGTGAACAATCAATATTAATGAAAGACGCAATAGTTAGTTATTTTCTCGAAAAAGAGCTTATAGATTGATCACTTAAGAGTAACTTTTTTTGATTTTTGATTTTTTTTAAATTTCTTGTAGCTTCCAACTTACAATTCCCAACTTTTCCCTAAATTTGCACCTTCAAAGAACGACTGATGATAGACAAGATTAAACAACACATAGAAGAAGCCAAAGCATTCAATACTAAAAACAAAGAAGCGCTAGAAGTTTTTCGTATAAAATATTTAGGAAGTAAAGGATTGCTAAAAGAACTTTTTACCGAATTTAAAAACATTCCTAACGACCAAAAGAAAGATTTCGGACAAGTTATAAACACCTTAAAAACAGTTGCCGAAGAAAAAGTAAAAAGCATTCAAGACGAATTAGAAAGTAAAGAAGAAATTAAAGGTTTTTATGGCGATTTGTCACGTCCAGGCGAACCATTAATTATTGGTGCTCGTCATCCAATTTCATTAGTAAAAAATCAAATTATTGATATATTTTCAACCATAGGTTTCAACGTATCTGATGGTCCAGAAATAGAAGACGATTGGCATAATTTTACAGCATTAAATCTTCCAGAATATCATCCTGCTAGAGACATGCAAGACACATTTTTTATTCAAACCAATCCTGATGTTTTGTTGCGTACTCATACTTCTTCAGTGCAAGTGCGTTACATGGAAAATAACAAACCACCAATTCGCACCATTTCTCCAGGAAGAGTTTTTCGTAACGAAGCAGTTTCATCACGTTCACACTGTATTTTTCATCAAGTTGAAGGTTTGTATATTGACAAAGATGTTTCATTTGCCGATTTAAAACAAACCTTGCTTTATTTTACTAAAGAAATGTTCGGAAAATCTAAAATTCGTTTACGTCCAAGTTATTTTCCTTTTACAGAACCAAGTGCCGAAGTCGATATTTATTGGGGTTTAAAAACAGAAACCGATTATAGAATTACAAAAGGTACAGGTTGGTTAGAAATTATGGGTTGCGGAATGGTTGATCCAAATGTGCTAAAAAACTGCGGAATAAATTCAGACGAATACAACGGTTTTGCCTTTGGAATGGGCATTGAAAGAATAGCAATGTTACTATATCAATTTGGTGATATCAGAATGTTTTATGAAAATGATGTGCGTTTCTTGGAGCAATTCAAATCAAGTATATAATTTTAATCACTAAGACACATAGTTTTTCAAGGAAAAGCAAGACATAAAACTTCTTGACTTTGTGGCAAATAATAGTAGCGTCATAAAACATGAAAGCAGACATTCAAATTCCAAAAATAGAAAACGTATTCCTAGCAGCAGTTCAAGAATGGAGCGATGACTTTATGGAAAAAGTATGGTATGCCTATTTAATAAACGATTCTGATTTTAATTTAGAAAGTGTAATGGTAGTTTCCAATGCCTTTGGGACAATTGATGGCGAAATGAAAAAAACATCACTTTTGAGACATGCATTTCCAATAATTCCAGCAGTTTCAGTAGTAAAAATAGAACTGCTAGAAAATAGTATTTTACGATTAAACAACGAATTCATGGTAACCTATTTTATAGGAAACACTTTGTTTGACAAAAAATTCATTTTTAGAGCACAAACAATAACTCCAGATTATGTTGAAGAAGTACCAATTCTATTTATTGATGGGGTAATTGTGAGGTAACTATTCTTTTTTAGGTTTTCTTTTAAAAAAAGTACCCCAACTATTGTATTTATCATCTTGACCTTTCCATGTTAAATATCCCATTATAAATATTCCACACAGAAAAATTAGTATCGATCTAACGAATAAATCACTCGAATTGAGTTGTTCTTTTAAAGACTTATCATTACTTAAAGCCATAAAAACACTCATAAAAATACTCCAAATTAAACCTGTTTTTAGTTGAAACTTCCATCTTTCACTCATTTTAATCCAATTTATCCGTTAGTTTTTTAAATACCGATTTAGCATCTTTTCCTTCATACAAAATTTCATAAACAGCATCAATAATTGGCGTTTTGGCTTTGTAATCTTGGTTTAGTTTGTAAGCACTTTTTACAGCATAATATCCTTCGGCAACCATACTCATTTCCATCATAGCACTTTTTACAGTGTAACCTTTTCCAATCATATTTCCAAACATTCTATTTCTAGAAAAAACAGAATATCCAGTAACTAATAAATCTCCCAAATAGGCCGAATTATTAATATTACGTTTCATTTTATGCACTTTTCTAATAAATTTCTTCATCTCACGAATGGCATTACTCATTATCACCGATTGAAAATTATCGCCATAACCCAATCCGTGAGCAATTCCGGCAGCAATGGCATAAATGTTTTTTAGCATTGCAGCATATTCGGTTCCAATAATATCGTCAGAAATTTTGGTTTTTATATAATTTCCGGCTAGAACTTTTGCAACTATTTTTGCCTTTTCTGCATCGCCACAGGCAATTGTTAAATAGGATAATCGTTCTAAAGCCACTTCTTCGGCATGACATGGTCCAGTTATTACACCAATATTTTCAAAAGGAATATTAAATTTTTTATTGAAATGTTCGCCAACTATCAAGAAAGTTTCGGGAACAATTCCTTTAATTGCCGAAAAAATAACTTTGTCTTTTAAACTTACAGTTAATTTTTCTAATTCAGAACTTAAGAAAGCTGAAGGAATTGCGAAAATAATATAATCGGCATAAGCAACCGCTTCATTAATATCTGACGTAAGTTTTAGTTTTTTAATATCAAATTCAACCGAACTTAAATAATTTGGATTGTGTTTTTCGGTTTTTATATGATTTACTGCTACTTGATTTCTCATGTACCATGCAATTTCATCAAGGTTTACACATAACATTTTTGCAATTGCAGTAGCCCAACTTCCGCCACCAATTACTGCAAATTTTGGATATTGATTCATTGTTGTTTGTTTGAATTATCAAAAATACTCAATTTTTATGGTAATTACAAAATACAGGATTTGAAATATTTTAAGAACCTAAAACATTTAATTAAATTTTATTTAACTTAAATTTATGATTTTCAATACAATAAGATATAATGTGAAGCGTTATTTAATAATAATTTCTGTTAGTTTGAAATTATAAGTTTAGTTAGTTAAAATTTTGTTTTGGGGTTGAAAAAAGCCATTCAGGATTGTATCTTGAATGGCTTTTGATTTTTTATGCTGAACTTGATTCAGCATCTTTTATTAAATATAGCTTTTTAACTGCAATAAGAGTAATAAAATAAAATTTAATAACTCATTTCTACAATTTCTTTAACTTTTTCTAAGGTAATATTCTGTTTTTCGCCAAGTGCTTTCCAACCTCTTTCGTTGAAACGATTAACAATAAAATCGGCAGTTTTAGAATATTCATCCGTGTTTTCTGAAAGCTTGGTTTTCATTCCCATTTTGTGGAAAAATTCTACCGTTTTTTCAATGGCTTGATTGGCTTTTTCCTCTACAGAATTTCCTGTTACTTTAAAAACTCGTTCGCCATATTGTGCTAGTTTGTCTTTTTTGGTTTCAAACATTACTCTATATAAATTTGGACCTATAATTGCCAAAGTTCTAGCGTGGTCAATTTCGTAAAGTGCGGTTAATTCGTGACCAATCATGTGTGTTGCCCAATCATTTGGAACACCTTTTTGAATTAATCCGTTCAATGCCATTGTTGCACACCACATAAAATCGGAAGC
>JAYTPS010000202.1:0-4348 GCA_043747155.1 Flavobacterium sp.
CAAGCGTTATCGTTCACTATTTTCAAGGAAGTTACAACAGCAATGGCGTTCAACATATAACATTATATCTTATCGTTGGTGTTGTTTTTGGAGCGCAAATTGGAGCCAAATTGTCTAAAATTATTAAAGGGCAAATCATTATAAAAGTATTAGCAATTTGTTTGATTTTAGTTGGAATTAGAATTTTACTGAAGTCTTTTGATATGTTTTCCTGAGAATTTATTTTTTCAACATCATAATTAAAAATGTAGAAACAAAAAATCCGAATATTTCTATTCGGATTAAGTGGTACCTCCAGGGATCGAACCAGGGACACATGGATTTTCAGTCCATTGCTCTACCATCTGAGCTAAGGTACCTTTCTTTTAAGAGGTGCAAATATAGAATGATTTTTAATTTATACAAAACAATTTTTAAAAAAAATCTATTTGTAACTTTGTCCCTCTAATTATATAATTATGCTTCTAGCCATCGATGTAGGTAACACCAAAATCAAATTAGCTGTATTTGAACACAATACACTACTGCAAAAAGAAATAACATCAAGTTCTAATTGGAAAAGTGAACTTAAAAACACCTTAAAAAACTTTCCAAATATTAAAAATTGTGCAGTTTCATCTGTTTTAAAATTCAATAAAGAAGATTTTTTAGATGTAATAGTTGGTATTGAAATCTTTTTTATTACAAGAGACATTAAATTTCCTTTTCAAAATAAATACGCAACGCCAAATAGTTTAGGCATTGACAGAATGGTATTAGCTGCTGGTGCAGTTCTGCAATTTCCAAATAAATACCGATTAGTTATTGATGCTGGAACTTGTATAACCTATGATTTTATTGATGATACTAATAATTATTTAGGAGGAGCAATATCGCCAGGTATTAGATTAAGATATGCTGCTTTACACAATTACACAGCTAAATTACCGTTATTAAGCAAAGAGATTCCAGATAGTATTATTGGAAATTCTACTATACAATCCATTCACTCTGGAATAGTAAATGGTGTTTGTATGGAAATGGATGGTTTTATTAACTCCAAATTACATAAAAATGATAACTTTATCATAATTTTAACTGGTGGTGATGCAGAATTTTTGGCTAAGCGATTAAAAAATACCATATTTGCCAATTCAAATTTTCTTTTAGAAAGTTTAAATCAAATATTTCAATACAATCACAATGATTAAAAAATTTATTTTAAGCATAAGCTTATTTTTATCTTTAGTTTCTTTAGCACAAGAAGGCACATCTTCTCCTTATTCTTTTTATGGTATTGGTGATGTTCGTTTTAGAGGTTCAATAGAAAATCGTTCCATGGGAGGAATTTCGGTAATTCCAGACAGTATTCATGTTAATTTGCAAAACCCTGCCTATTTATCAGGATTAAAATTAACAACTTTTGCTTTAGCAGGAACTTTTACACCTTCTAAAATGAAAACTTCAACTAAAGAAGAAAAATCTCAAAGAACAACGCTTGATTATTTAGCTGTTGGTTTACCATCTAAAAAATTTGGATTTGGATTTGGATTAATTCCATATTCATCAGTTGGATATAAAATTAAAAGTTTTGCTACAGCAGATGATCCAACTACAAAAAAATTTACAGGAACTGGCGGTATAAATAAAGCATTTGTTGGTATTGGATATCAATTTTCAAAGAAATTTAGTTTTGGTGCTGATTTTCAATACAATTTCGGAAATATAGAAACATCAAGTATTGCTTTTATTGATGGCGTGCAATTTGGTTCAAGAGAAAAAAATATTTCAGAAGTTTCTGGAATTAATTTTAATACAGGATTTGCTTATCAATCTAATTTAAATAAAAAACTTACAATTTTTAGTTCTTTAACTTTTTCACCACAATCTAATTTGTCTTTAATCAATGAAAGAAAAATTGCAACAGTTCAATTCTTATCAACTGGCGGAGAATTTGTAGTTGACGAAGAAAATATTGCTGTGGCAGATTCAAAGTTGAAATTACCTTCTAAATTAACTTTTGGAACCGCAATTGGAGAAGTTAAAAAATGGGTTGTTGGTGGCGAAATTACTTTGCAAGGAACAAGTGATTTAGGAAATAGATTTAACGATATTAATAATGCAAGTTACGAAAACTCTGTTAGATACAGTTTAGGTGGTTATTTTATTCCTAAATATTCATCCTATACAAGCTATTTTAAGAAGGTTACTTACCGTGGTGGATTTAGATATGAAAACACAGGATTACTTGTTTATAATCAACCAATTAAAGATTATGCAATATCATTTGGACTTGGTTTACCTTTAGGTGGAACATTTTCAAACATTAATTTAGGTTTTGAATTTGGTAAAAGAGGAACTACAAATGCTGGTTTAATAGAAGAAAATTATGCCAATATAAGCATTGGAATTTCATTTAACGATGAATGGTTTAAAAAAAGAAAAATTAACTAATATGGTTTAATCATGAAGACAGTTATATTAATTTTACTTGTTTTTTCTAGTGAAATTCTTTTTTCACAAGAAATAAATTGTGCTGAAAAAATAAAACAACTTTCTTCTACTGTTTCTGATAAAGACTTCACACAAGCAAACATTCTTTTATCTCAACTGAAACAAAAATGTGCTACTAATTCTGAAGAAATTTATCTTTTAGGAATTGAAATTCTTCAAAATAATATCGAATTTGCTTCAAGCGAAACTAAAGAAAAAGAAATTCGAGAATTAATCAAATTTTATGATTTGTATGATAAAAATTTTCCGTCAAACAATAATGTAAATTCTATCAATAAAGCAATGCTTCTTTTTGAAAATAATATAGTAAAAGAAGATGAGGTATTCCAAAACTTAGACAAAGCTTTCGCTAAAGATAAATTTCAATATAAAAATCCTAATGCATTATATATTTATTTTAAACTATTTAAAGAAAAATATGATGATAAAAAAAACAGTTTGTCATTTGATAAATTAATAAACAAATACACTCAAGTAATAGAAGTTATTGAAAAAAACAGTAGTGGTTTGCCAAATAAAAAAGTAGAATTTGACAATGCAACTTTAGCGGTAAATTCATTAATTAAAGATGATTTTAATAAAGAAAACTGCGTTTCCTATGCTGAAAAAAATTTCGAAGCTAATAAAGATAATTCTTTTTGGTTGTTGTCAACTTCAACTTTGCTTTCGCAAATAGCGCCAGAACAAAAAATATTTGGAGCAATTGCCAACCAGTTTCATGCTATAAACCCAACATCCAAATCAGCATATTACTTAGCAAATTATAATTTAAAAAACAGAAACAGAGATAAAGCTATAGAATATCTTACTTTATCAGCTTCACTAGCAAATGAAAAATCAGAAAAAGCAACTCTTTATTATTCACTAGCAAATATTATTGCTCAAGATAATAAAGCAAAATCTAAAGAAATGATTCTTATGGCAATGCAAAACGATCCTAAGAATGGCAAATACGATATGTTTTTAGTAAATTTATATGCTAACTCTAATGATTGTTTAACTATCGAAATAGAAAGAAAAGCCATTAAAAGAATAACCTACTTAACAGCCCAAAAAGCTGCTTTAAAAGAGCCAAAATTTAAGGCAAATGAAGCTATTTATGAAAAAGAAGCTCTTAAAAACTCACTTACCAAAGAAGAATTAAATTCTATAAAAAAGGATAATAATAAAGTTGTAATTAATTGTTGGATAAATGAAACAGTTCAGTTTTAATAACATGATTTTTTTAAAAACTCCTTTAATTGTGGCGGCAATTACATTGGTATTGATTATAATGTCCTCTTGTGAAAGCAATTTTAAAGAAGTTCAAAAATCTAATTTTGCTGAATTTACTCCAAGCGGCGAAGCTGATTCTATTAATTTTAAATATACTGATTCGGGTAGAATTAAATCTATTTTAGTTAGTTCGAAAATGCTTGATTATGCAACTGTTGCCTTTCCGTTTACCGAATTTCCAAAAGGTATAAAAGTAACAATATATGATGAAAATAAAAAAAAAACATTTGTAACATCCAAGTATGCAATTTCATTTAAAAATACTGATTTAATTGATTTACAAGGAAATGTAAAAATTACAAACGAAACAGGTCAAATATTTGAAACAGAACAATTGTATTTTGACCAAAAAAACGAATGGTTTTATACCGAAAAAAGATTTAAATTTACTGATCCAAAAGGATTTACCTATGGTGAAGGTGTAGATTTTAGCAAAGACTTTAAAATAATAAATTCGCAAAGAATAACTGGCGAAGTAGAAAGTTCAAAATAACTATGAATTACCTAAACATTACTAAATATATTTATTTAATTGCTGGATTTATTGCAATATATGACGCAATTTCTAATTGGAATCAGC
>JAYTPS010000203.1:0-8435 GCA_043747155.1 Flavobacterium sp.
TATTGTTACTGTAGTTGCACATTGATTCGCATTTGGAGTAAATGTATAAGTTCCAGAAGCTGTATTGCTAACAGTTGCAGGATTCCAAGTTCCAGTAATTCCGTTATTAGATGTTGTTTGCAATGTTGGCGCTGTAGCTTGTCCACAAATTGGTGTAATTGAATTAAATATTGGAATTATTGTTGTTACATTAATTGTAAGGTTTATTGGTGTAGCACACTGACCAGCATTTGGAGTAAAAGTATAAGTTCCTGATGATGTATTACTTACAATTGTAGAATTCCAATTCCCAGTTATTCCATTATTTGAAGTTGATTGTAGCGTTGGTGGTGTAGAACCATAACAAACATCAGCAATTGGATTAAAAGTTGGAGTTACCGAAGTAACAATTACATTAATTGTTAAAATTGGTGAGCATTGACTAGGATTTGGAGTAAATGTATAAGTTCCAGATGATGTATTGCTAATTATTGAAGGATTCCAAGTTCCTGTAACACCATTATTAGAAGTTGTTGCTAATGTTGGAGCTGTTGATCCATAACAAATTGGATTAATAGGGTCAAATAATGCATTAACAATTGTTACGGTTACATTTAAAGTAGTTGCTGTTGCGCATTGACCAGCTGTAGGTGTAAAAGTATAGGTTGCTGATGCAGTATTACTAACAATTGCAGGATTCCATGTACCAGTAATTCCATTGTTTGATGTTGTTGGTAATGTTGGTGATGTTGTGTCATAACAAACATTTGGAATTGGATTAAATGTTGGAATTATATTTGGAGTTACAGTTACATTAATACTAAGAGTTGTTGCACATTGTCCTGCAGTAGGAGTAAAAGTGTAAGTTCCAGAAGTAGTGTTATTTATTGTTGAAGGATTCCAAGTTCCAGTAAAACCGTTATTAGACGTAGATGGCAAATTTGGAGAAATACTTCCTGAGCAAAAAGGAGCTATAGTATCAAATGTTGGCGTTGTATTAGGAGTAACAGTTACATTTATAGTTAAAGTTGTTGCACATAATCCTGAGTTTGGAGTAAAAGTGTAAGAACCAGATGTTGTATTACTTATGGTTGATGGATTCCATGTTCCTGCAATTCCATTATTAGATACAGATTGTAAAATTGGTACTGCTTGTCCAGCACAAATTGGAGGAATAGCATTAAAAGTTGGTGTAATATTTGGATTAACGGTAATATTAATAGTTATTGGTAATGCACATTGTCCAGCATTTGGAGTAAAATTATAACTTCCAGATGCTGTATTACTAACTATTGCAGGATTCCATGTTCCAGAAAAGCCATTATTAGAAGTTGTACTTAATATTGGTGAACTATTACCTTCACAAATGCTTGTAATTATGGTAAAAGTTGGCGTAATGTTTGGCGTTACAGTTATATTTATTGATGTAATAATTGCACATTGTCCTGCATCTGGAGTAAATGTATAAGTGCCAGATACTGTATTACTAATTGTTGAAGGATTCCATGCTCCAGTAATTCCATTATTTGAAGTAGAGTTTAATAAAGGAGCAGTTTCGCCAGAACAAATAGGAGTAATTGCATCAATTAATGGAGTAATTATATCTACTGTTACACTTAATGATGTTGTTGTAGCACATTGTCCTGGATTCGGAGTAAAAGTATAAGTTCCAGATGCAGTATTGCTTATGGTTGCAGGATTCCAAGTTCCGTTTATTCCATTTGTTGATGTTGTTGGTAAAATAGGCGAAACTGATTGATAACAAACATTTGGAATTGGATTAAATGTTGGAATTATATTTGGATTTACAATTACATCTAAAGTTGTTGTTAAAGCACATAATCCTGATGTTGGAGTAAAAGTATATGTTCCAGAAGTTGTGATGCTAACTGTTGATGGACTCCAAGTTCCAGTAATTCCATTATTAGAAGTTGTTGGTAAAATTGGAGCTGTTCCGTTTTCACATATTGGCGCAACTGGATTAAATGTTGGAATTACATTTGGCGTTACAGTTATTGTTACGGTTAAATTTGATGCGCATGTTCCAGGTGTATGTGTAAAAATATAATTACCAGAAGTTGTATTACTAACTGTTGATGGATTCCAAGTTCCTGTTACTCCATTGTTAGATGTTGTTGGTAATATTGGAGAAATAGCATTTTGACAAATCGATGAAGGTAATGTAAATGTTGGATTAACAATTGGAGTAATTGTAATTGTAACTGTTTTTGTTGTTGCACATTGTCCTCCATTAGGTGTAAAAACATAGGTTCCATCTGCTGTATTGCTAACTGTTGATGGACTCCAAGTTCCAACAATACCATTGTTGGATGTAGTGTTTAATATTGGTAATGCAGAGCCAAAACAAATTGATGCTGGTAAAGAAAAAGTTGGAACTACATTGTTTACAACAAAAATTGTTTGAACAAATACTTCTGCACATTGACCAGCATTTGGTGTAAAAGTATAAAAGAATATTCCAACGGTTGAATTATTAACTGTTGCAGGATTCCAAGTTCCAGTAACTCCATTAGAAGATAAATTTGGCAAAAAAGGAGGTGTTCCAAATCTACATAATCCAGGATTTAATCCTTCAAATTCAGGAACAATTTTATCTAAAACCGTTAATGATTGTGTGCTTTGCATTGTTGAAACTGCACCACAAGAATCAGTTACAACTAAAGAATATATTCCAGCTGCTGCTAAAGTGGCTACAAAAGTTGGATTTTCAACATTTGATGTAAAACCATTTGGGCCAGTCCAAGAATAAGTGTATGGTAAAACTCCATTTGCAGGATTTGCTGTAAGTGTAACAGTACTGTCTTCACAAACTGTTGTTGGAGCAACTGTTGGATTGCATGTTGGATTAGCTATTGTAAAATTTGCCTTAAAATTTGAACCACTATTATTAATACTTCTAGTTGTTTCACATGTCGCAGGAGAAATGTCAGAACCAGTAAGATCAAAATAAATTTCTAAAATATAATTTCCAGGCAATAAACTATTTATGAAATTATCTGTAACTGTATAATTTTTCCATTTTTGGTCGTTAATTGAACATGGACCAATTCCATCATTAAAAACACTAGTTGCTATATTACAATCTGATACGTTTGAAAGTGAAATTGAAGTAAAACTTCCTGAAGGTGTTGTAGTTGCTGGATAAACTCTCCAATATATATTTGCACTACAAACATTGCTAGTAACTGTTTTCCAGGTTTTAACTTCTGCACCAGTAATTCTAGCACAAGAAGAATTCTGACCAAAAACACCCAAATTTACACCATCAAAAGATTGAGCTCCAACATTTGGATTTATTTGATTTACTCCAGTACCAGTTGTGTTATAAATTGTGTTGCTAATTTTTATTCCACTAGCATAGGAATTAAAGTTTTGAGAATGAACTACTAAAGAAAATAAAAATAGTCCAAAAATGTAAATATTTTTCATAATAAGTTTGTATTGTAAAAATAATTTATTTAAACAATAGCAGTGTAAGGACTAGTAGATTTGTGGGCACAAAACGATTGCAAATTAAACTAAAAATCCACCAATTAATTGCCAATTTAATAAAGTAATCAAGAAAGTTTTTAACAATTTTTTTTGATTTTAAACAAAAAAAATCCCAACTAATTTTTATTAATTGGGATTTAAAAATTTAAATTTAATGCTATTTAATAATTAATTTTTTAACTTGTTTTAAATTATTTTCGTTAGTAACCTCTACCATGTAAACTCCTTTAGAAAGGTCAGAAATATTTAGGTTAGCTTGACTTGATGTGAATGATTTTACTGTTTTAACAATTTTGCCTAGAACATCAAAAAGAGCTATTGATTTAATATTTTCGATATTGTTTTGTAAACTAATTTGAACAAAACTATTTGATGGATTTGGATATAATAAGAAACTTCCAGATTCAAATGCTAAATTGTTTAATACTGCAACAAATTCAGTATAAAAAGTATTAGTAACAATTGCTGGATTTGAATCAAAATAAATAGAAGCAGTGTTAGGTATAATATCACCAACTGTAAAACCAGGTTTTAATTTTATTTTAAAGAATATATATCCTTTACTCAGCTCTTCATTAGCCAATTTTGGAGGCAAATTAATGTAATCAAAATTCCAAATTAATTGATTATTTACTCTTTCCATCACATAGTCGTGACTTGCATTAATCATTCTAATACTCGTTTCATCTAGTTTTGCATCTAATAAATCTTCTACTCTTACTGTTAGAGCATTTGCCGTTCCTTCGTTTTGAAAATTTATGGTATAATATAAATAATCACCTTCTGCAAATTGATTGAATTGTATTTTATCTCCATGAGATTCAGATTTATCGTTTGGATCATAAGAAGCTACAACAATTTGAGAATTTACAAATGAATTATTTGTTAAATTAATATCTCCAGATGGTGCCGATATAGTTGCGTTGTTAGTTAAAATGTCATTAATATTTACTGCAGGAATTGAAGGAACACTCATAGTAACATTAAAACTACGAGTTTCATATGGATTTAAATTTGTAAAATCATAAGTAAAACCAGTTGAGTTGCTTACAGTTCCTGATTGCGAAATGGAAGTAATGGTAACTAAAGGATTTTTAGTAAATGTTACCGTTCCAGATGCGGTAGCAATTCCTAAATTTCTATAGATAACTTTGTTAACATAAGAAAATCCTGGTCTTGGCGAAGAAAGTGGTACAATTGAAACAGTTACATCATTAAATCCATTCGTTAATATTACAGGAAAATATAGTGTTTGAGTTCCGCTTCCTAATGCAATATTGATATCATTAAAACTTGTAGTAGCTGCACTAAAATAAGGCGCGTATTCTGAGTTTACTTGATAACTAAAATCATAAGTGTTGCTAGAATTTGAATCATAAACTGTATAACTTCCAAATGGAGATGAAATGTTAGTTATATCACCAATATTATTTTGTTGTGAAACAAATGATCCATAAGTAAAATTAACTTCTCCAGAATCTTGAACTCCATTACTATTTGAATCTATAAAAGCTATTAAATTTATTTTATCTGCACATTGTGGCGGACCAGATGTAAAACTTCCAGCTTTAATAAAAACAGCAGAGTCAAATAAAGGATCACTTCTATCGGCAACAACTAATTTAATATGGTAGGGATGATTTGGTAAAATAGTTGACGACGCTGTCATTTCAACAGTTTGCCCATTAAAATTTGTTGCGGATGAATAATTTAAACCAC
The DNA here is from genome assembly GCA_043747155.1 of Flavobacterium sp. Classification (GTDB taxonomy): domain Bacteria; phylum Bacteroidota; class Bacteroidia; order Flavobacteriales; family Flavobacteriaceae; genus Flavobacterium. Next base: position 5,212 of record JAYTPS010000203.1, read on the forward strand.
CTGTAAAATAGGTGCCAAAGAAATCTGAATTTACCGATGAGCAACTAGTATTAAAAGCTTCATCTCTAATTGTAACTACAGAAATTGGTGCAATTGTTCCTGGAACTACAGCTAAATTAGTTGTAATTCCTGTTTCAATATCAGTTAGTAAAAAAGCAAATGCATCTGAATAAGAACATTGAAAAGCACCATATTCATCTGAAGCAAATAAGAAATTAAAACTCATAAATTCATTTAAACTTGTAAAGTCAAATTCTAATTTTGTAGCATTTTGTGAAGTCATAGCAGTGCCAGTTCCAGCCAATATAATAGATTCTAATTGAGTATCACCAAGCCATGTTGAATTTCCATCACTTAATGTTGATAAGTTTGGCCCAGGAACATTAGTAACACTTCCAGTTGATAAAACAATTCCAGATGATAGAGGAAACGTTGGATTTATATTTGTAAAATAGCCAATTCCGTTTGCAGTGTTACCAAAATCTGTTCCAGTACTAGAAGTTACATTTGAAATAGTAATACAAGGATTGTTTACTAAAACATTAGAAACTAATTGTTCATTTGAGTATGTTGTAGAATTAGTAACTAATGGCGGTAATGCAACATAAGGAGAAAAAGCATATACAACAGACCAGTTGCTAATAAAACCAACTCCGCAAATTGCTCTTACATAAAATTGATAATTTGTTCCTAAAATTAATCCCGTAGCAGTATAATTATTTACATTAACGATTGTTCCAACTGTTGTACTTGTTGGAGCAGCTGAACCTAACGTTAAAACTAGAACTTCCCATTGGGTTGAAATTCCTGCTGACCATGATAAAACGGCACTAGAATCAGTAACACTATTTGTTGTAATAGATGATGGTGTTACACAAGATAATGTTGAGAATGTAGAAATACTAGACCAATTGCTAAAGCTTGATGCAGAACATATTGATCTAACAAAAGCATTATAGGTTGTACTTGATGTTAATCCAGTTAATAAATATGGATTAGTAGAAGTTAGAATTCCAGTTGAAGCTGATGTTGGAGCAGGCATAGATGATGGCTGAACAATAATTTCCCACTGTGATGATGCATTATTTTCTGTCCAACTAACAGTAGCGCTGTTATAAGTTGTATTCGAAATAACAACATTTGTTGGTTTATAACAAAAGGTTAAATTTCCACAAATTACATCAGCAATCCAACCCGGTTTGATTACAGAGTCATCACTTCTAAATCTAAAAGTTAAACAACCACTTGTACTAGTTGAAGTAAATACTTCTGGAATTGTTGTTCCCCAAAAAGCACCAGGTAAACCACCAGGAACATTTCCTCCAAGATTAGCACTTGCAATTTGTGGTGCTGAGATGGAATTTCCATTATAAACATATAGTCCATCCCAATTTGCTTCGGTATCGAATGTTGAAAAAACAACATTTACAACTTCGCCAGCAATTGTTGGACAAATCACATAAGTATTGTCAGAACCATTGGCATAATTTGAAGTTGCACCACCATTATCTGTAAATTGATTGCCGCATAAAGGATTTACTATTGGTAATGATGTTGTTGTAATAGATAATCCAGATGACCAAGCACTTAATTCGGTTGTTGCAGTATTACACAATGATCTAACATATAATTTATAACATGTTAAAGGATTCAAACCACTAATGCTAACTAAATTTGAGGTTGCAACTATACCAGTTGTTGTAGATGTTGGCGCGAGTGAAGTACAAGGCAAAACTAAATATTGCCAAGATGTTGCAGTGCCAACTTCGGTCCATGTAAAATTTACAGAATTAGAAGAAAGTTTATTTGTTGTTATAATTGTTGGTGTAGGACAAGATATTAATGTTGTTACTGTAGCAGTATTTGACCATAAACTAACTTCTGATGCAGAGCATAAAGATCGAACAAATAAATTGTAACAAGTTCCAGGATTTAACCCAGTAATTACATAAGGATTTGATGTTGTTATTGTGCCTGATGATGTTGCAGTTGGAATACTTCCGCAAGGCAATGCAAGAACTTCCCATTGATTTGCAGTTCCATTTTCTAACCAATTCATAACAACTGAATTTGAAGTTATATTTGATAAATTTACACCAATTGGTTTTGGACAGGTTGAAGCTGCATCACAACTAATAGTAGCAATCCAACCAGCTTGATTAACAGAACCATCAGAAGTAAATACAAAAGTTAAGCAACCAGAAACATTGCTTGCACTGTATGAAGATGGTAAAATGCTACCAGTTAAATTAGCAATTAAAGGAGCACTTGCATTGCTTCCATCATAAATTTTTAATCTGTCAAAATTGCTTTCTAAAGCAAATGAAGTAAAATTTATTGTAACTGATAATCCTGAACTATTAGGACAAATTGTTGTTGTTGTATTTGCTCCGTTGGCATAATTTGCATTTGGTCCTGCAGGATCGGTAAATTGACTTCCGCATGTAATAGGAGATTGTGCAAAGGTTGTTAAATTTCCAAAAAACAAGGAAATTAACATTAATAGTAATAGTTTTTTCATGTTTGGTTTGATTTATAGAACTTCAAATATACATTGATTTTTAATTACTTGCGTAAAAAAAAACAATTTTTTTCAAGAAACTGCCTCAGCCACAATAAAACCGCTAGTCCAAGCATTTTGAAAATTAAATCCACCAGTAATGGCATCAATGTTTACAATTTCACCAGCAAAAAATAGGTTTTCATGCAGTTTACTTTCCATAGTTTTAAAGTTGATTTCTTTTAAATCTATTCCACCTGCAGTTACAAATTCTTCTTTAAAAGTGCTTTTTCCGTTCACTTGAAATTCGCCATTGTTGAGTTGATTGGCTAAATTAATAATTTGAATTTTAGTTAAATCTGCCCATTTTGTTTCGGTTTCAATAGATGATGCTAAAACTAAACTTTCCCATAATCGATTAGGAAAATAAAATGGTGACTTCTTAGAAACTGCTTTTTTAGAATGTTCTTGTTTTAATTCTTTCAGTTTTTCTAGCGTTTCTTCAAATGTTATATCGTTTAACCAGTTGACTTGTAAAATAAATTGATATTTTTTTTCTGCCAAAATTCTTGCACCCCAAGCCGAAAGCCGAAGAATTCCTGGTCCAGACATTCCCCAATGTGTTATTAATAATGGTCCAGAAGATTCCAATTTAGTATTTTTTACTTTTACAGAAGCAAATGCCGATAATCCCATTAAATCTTTAATGCGATTGTCTTTTATA
>JAYTPS010000204.1:0-4603 GCA_043747155.1 Flavobacterium sp.
ACGGAACCAGATATGAAACGCGAATTCAAAACACCTCTTGTTCCTTTAGTTCCAATATTAGGAGTTGTTGTTTGTCTTGCAATGATATATGGTTTAGGATGGACAAATTGGTTAAGATTAGCAGTTTGGTTAGCAATTGGACTTGTTATATATTTTGTGTATAGTAAAAACAATAGCAAACTAAATAATCCTGATAAATAATTTATAATTTATAAATTATTTAATTAAATAAAAAAGCCATTACAATTTGAAAATTCATCTAGTAATGGTTTTTTTTAATAAATATTTCAAAACAAACCATCCTTAAAATTAATTTTTTACGATATTTGTATATGATTAATTCTATTACAATTTGGGTCGAATTATTAACTCACGTAAAATTTATCATCAAGAAAAATCCTGAGTGAAATAGAATTTAATTTTAAAAATTTAAAAATCTATTATCGTTAATCTTATTTTTAATAAATGCCACTATACCATAAACTAGGAAGTTTTCCACAAAAACGACACACTCAATTCGAAAAACCAAACGGAGGTTTATACTATGAACAGTTATTTGGAACCGAAGGTTTTCACGGACACTCATCACTTTTATATCATATTCATAGGCCAACTCAGGTTAAAGAAATTGTAAAATCATATTCAGTTGAACCCAAAATTGCCATCGGAAAAAACATCAAATCATTATTATTAAAAGGTTTTGAACTAAAACCAGAAGACGATTTTTTACAAGCTAGAAAAGCAATGTTGGTCAATAAAGATTGCACCATTGGTCTTGCAGCACCAAGAAAATCATTGACAGAATATTTCTATAAAAATGCCGATGCCGACGAACTAATTTTCATCCATAAAGGTAAAGGAAAATTAAGAACAATGATGGGTAACATTAACTTTGAATATGGAGATTATTTAATTATTCCTCGAGGTATAATTTACCAAATTCAATTTGAAACATCAGAAAATAGATTGTTTTACGTAGAAAGTTTTGCTCCATTTTATACTCCTAAAAGATATAAAAACGAATCAGGTCAACACCTTGAACATTCACCATTTTGCGAAAGAGATTTTAAACTTCCAACCGAGATAGAAACACACGACGAAAAAGGCGATTTTCTTATTAAAATAAAAAAAGAAGGAATGATGCACGAAGTGGTATATGCAACTCATCCGTTTGACGTTGTTGGTTGGGATGGCTATAATTTTCCATACGGATTTTCTATTCATAATTTCGAACCAATAACAGGAAGAGTTCATCAACCACCACCAGTTCATCAAACTTTTGAAACAGCAACTTTTGTTGTTTGCTCATTCTGTCCAAGATTGTACGATTACCATCCAAAATCAATTCCTGCACCATATAATCATAGCAATATAGATTCTGATGAGGTTTTATATTATGTCGATGGCGATTTTATGTCAAGAAACAATATTGAACAAGGTCACATTACTTTACATCCAAAAGGAATTCCTCATGGTCCAGCGCCAGGTGCAATGGAACGAAGTATTGGTCATACAGAAACTCAAGAATTGGCCGTTATGGTTGATACTTTTAAACCATTAATGGTTACAGAAGAAGCTATGGGAATAGATGACGGAAAATATTACAAATCTTGGTTAGAATAAATAATAAATTAATAAATATAAAATGAATTACAATAAACTATCAGCTGATCCAACAGCTTTAATACTTGGAATCGTGAGTTTAGTTATTTTGATATTAGGATGCTGTTGCGGATTTTTTGCTTTGATATCTTTAATTTTAAGCATCATTGGTTTAATATTAGCAATTAAAAGTTTAAACGAATTTAATTCTAATCCAGAAAACTATTCAGTTCAAAGTAGAAATAATGTAAATTCAGCTAAGATAATTTGCATAATTGGAACTGCTTTAAGTGCTTTATATCTTTTAATTATATTGGTGGCTTTGCTATTTTATCAAATAAATTTATCAGATAAATTTAAAGAAATATATAATAATGCCAAAGAAGTTAGAGAGCAATCTACCGATTCAATTGTATTAGATAAAAGTTTTGAAGATTTAGACAGCTATAAAGATTCTATACATATTGATACAAATAATACAAATTCTATAAAAATAGAAGAAATAAAATAATAGAAATTATGTCAAACGAAATAAAATCCGTTGAATATGGACTTGAAAAAATATTTGAAGGAGCACAAGATTTCCTTCCGTTATTAGGTACAGATTATGTTGAATTCTATGTAGGAAATGCTAAACAAGCAGCACATTTTTATAAAACTGCTTTTGGGTTTCAATCTTTTGCTTATAAAGGTTTAGAAACCGGTTCACGCGATACAGTAAGTTATGTTTTAAAACAAGATAAAATTAGATTAGTACTTACAACTGCCTTAAATAGCGAATCACTTATTGGTGAACATGTAAAAAAACATGGCGATGGTGTAAAAATAATTGCTCTTTGGGTTGAAGATGCACGTTCAGCATTTGAAGAAACAACAAGTAGAGGTGCAAAAGCTTATATGCAACCTACAGTTGAAAAAGATGAATTTGGTGAAGTTATTCGTGCCGGAATTTATACTTATGGTGAAACAGTTCACATGTTTATAGAAAGAAAAAACTATAACGGAACTTTTCTTCCAGGTTATGTAGAGCACAAATCCGATTATAACCCAAAATCTGTAGGTTTAAAATACATTGACCACATGGTAGGTAATGTTGGTTGGAACCAAATGAATACTTGGGTAAAATTTTATGAAGAGGTTATGGGATTTGTAAATTTCTTGTCATTTGATGATAAACAAATTCATACCGAGTATTCAGCTTTAATGAGTAAAGTAATGAGCAATGGTAACGGAAGAATAAAATTTCCTATAAACGAACCTGCAAAAGGTAACAAAAGATCTCAAATTGAAGAATATTTAGATTTTTATGAAGGATCAGGCGTACAGCACATTGCAATTGCAACTGATAATATTATTGCAACCGTTTCACAATTAAAAGAACGCGGAGTAGAGTTTCTTTCTGCACCTCCACACGAATATTACAAGGCAATTCCAGAACGATTGGGCGTACACATGAAAATGATGCATGAAGATTTAAACGCTATTGAAAAATTAGCAATAATGGTCGATGCTGATGAAGACGGCTATTTATTACAAATATTTACAAAACCAGTAGAAGATAGACCAACATTGTTTTTTGAAATTATTCAAAGAATGGGAGCAAAAGGTTTTGGCGCAGGAAACTTTAAAGCTCTTTTTGAATCTATAGAAAGAGAGCAAGAAAAGCGAGGAACTTTATAATATAAAAGTTAAAAATATTAAGAATATCACAAAATACATCGTTGTAGTAATCACTTTATTGTCAAAAATATGTTAAAGTTGATTTTTTACTAAAAATAAATCAAAAACCACCATATATTTGTACTCACAAAACAAGAAGGAGTGGTTTCCTTCAAGTTTTATATAAATTTTTCATAATTTATAGTTTTTTGGTTGGTTAATAGCATAAAAACTCCGTCATTGCTTGACGGAGTTTTTTTGTTTTAATACATTTGGAACAAAAATTGTATTATAGCTTAAAAAGATTAAATTATTTCAAATGAAAAAGAGTATTGTTTTAGCATTGTTTTTTTTAATTGTAAGTTTTGATTCTCAAAAAGAAGATGCTTACGACGTTGGAGAATGGTTCAAATTTAGAATTCATTATGGGTTTGTTACTGCAGGTTATGCCACTTTAGAAGTTAAAGAAGCAGTTAAAAACAATAAAAAAGTTTTTCATGCTATTGGTAGAGGTTATACAACTGGAATGTCCAAATTATTTTTTAAAGTTGAAGATGTTTATGAAACCTATTTCGATAAAGATAATGGTAAACCTTTTCAATTTGTTAGAAAAGTAGATGAAGGTGGATATACTAAAAATCAAGAAGGATTTTTTAATCAAGATAAAAATACTATCTTAGTAAAAGATTATAAAAATAAAACCGAAAAAACATTTACCACTTCCGAAAACATTCAGGACATACTTTCAACCTTTTATTATTTAAGAAATCATCCTAATGTTGATAAATTAAAAGTGGGCGAATCTATTACTATAGATATGTTTTTTGATGGTGAATCAACGAAATTTAAATTAAAATTTATTGGTCGTGAAGATTTAAAAACTAAATTTGGAACCGTTCCAACAATGATTTTTAGACCATTAGTACAATCAGGCAGAGTTTTTAAAGAAGAAGAAAGCTTAACCGTTTGGATATCTGATGATGACAATAAATTACCATTAAGAATAAAAGCAAGTCTAGCAGTTGGTTCAATAAAAGCAGATTTAGAATCTTTTAAAGGATTAAACAATCCTTTCACGATAAAAGTAGAAAAATGAATCAAGAAACCGAACAACTAATTGAAAAATTAGAACATAAATTTGATGCAATTAACCAAAAAACCGAAACACACCTAGAAGGATTACTTTGGTCTAAACCAATTACCTATTGGGATTATATTCAAACAGATGTACTTTTAAATTTACAAACACAAAGAACCACTTTGCCCGACGAAATGGTCTTTATAATGTACCATCAAGTTAATGAATTGTTGTTTAAAATGATTTTATGGGAAATAAATCAAG
>JAYTPS010000205.1:0-5476 GCA_043747155.1 Flavobacterium sp.
TATTTTAAATGATGCTATAAACAGAAAAATAAATTATTACAATAATTTAAATAGTTATTTAAGAAACAGTATAGATTATTCTAGACTTCCAGCGCCATCGGTTGCAGGAATTGATGATCCAAATATAATGAATAATGTTACCAATTTAATAGGATTGTCAGTTAGAAGATCTGAAATTTCCAAATCAGTAAAGGAAGGAGTAATGTTTGATGAAATTGATAATGAAATTTCAGCTATTAAAAGAGTATTGTTAGAAAATATAAATTCTGCAAAATCTTCAATACAATTTGAATCTTCTCAAATAAAAAATAAAATAAGTCAAGCCGAAAATAGAATGATTACTTTGCCAGAAGACAGTCAAGATTATTTAAAAATAATGCGAAAGTATAATTTAAGTAATAGTGTTATTGACGCTTTTCTTCAAAAACGTAACGAAGCCCAAATTGTAAAAGCTGCTAATCTATCTGACATTCAGTTTATTGACCCAGCCAAAGATATTGGTGGAGGTTTAATTGGACCAAGAACAGGAGTTAATTATGTTATTGCATTATTTCTTGGAATATTGATTCCGTTATTAATAGTATTTTTAATATTTTTTATTAATAATGCAGTTCAAAACACTGACGATATTTCAAGATTAACAAACATTCCTTTAATTGGAGTTGTTGGAATGAAGCATACTGAATCTAACTTGGCAGTATTTGAAAAACCAAAAGCAGCATTGTCTGAATCTTTTAGAGCCATAAGATCGTCTTTACAATTTTTATATAAAAAGCAAAAAGTTGAAGGCACTAAAACATTAATGCTTACATCATCAGTAAGTGGCGAAGGGAAAACTTTTTGTTCAATTAATATTGCAACAGTTTTTGCATTGAGCGAAAAAAAGACAGTAATATTAGGATTAGATTTAAGAAAGCCCAAAATTTTTGATGATTTTGATTTAAAAAATGATATTGGAGCTGTAAATTATTTAATTGGTCAAAAAACATTAGAAGAAGTAACCCAAAAAACGGTTATTCCTTATCTTGATGTAATTACATCTGGTCCAATTCCTCCAAATCCATCTGAATTAATTATGGGTGAAACTTTAAAGGAAATGATAGAGGAGTTAAAAAGTAAATACGATTACATAATTCTTGATACTCCACCAGTCGGATTGGTTACAGATGCAGTAGAATTGTCACAATATTGTGATGTAACATTATATGTAATGCGACAAAATTTTACTAAAAAAGAAATGGTTAATTTACTTAATAATAGAGTTCAGCGTGGTGAATTAAATAATGTAAGTATCATTTTAAATGGTTTCGAGAACAAAGCCAAATATGGTGCAGGATATGGTTATGGATATGGTTACGGTTATGGTGCTTATTCCAATGGATATCACGAAGAAGACGAGAGTAAAAATATATTTATTAGATATTTCAAAATAATTAAGAACAAACTATCTTGATGAGTAATAGAATATTGATTACTGGTGGAGCAGGTTTTATAGGTTCAAATCTGTGTGAATACTTTTTATCCAAAGGATATGAAGTAACATGCTTTGATAATTTTTCAACCGGTTATTTTCATAATATAGAATCATTTTTAAACTCAAAAAAGTTTAAATTTATAGAAGGTGATATTAGAGATGGTGTTGCCTGTCAAAATGCAACAATTGAAATAGATTATGTTTTTCATCAAGCAGCTTTAGGTTCGGTACCAAGATCTATTTCAGATCCTATTACTACTAATGATGTAAATGTTTCTGGTTTTTTAAATATGCTAACAGCATCAAGAGACGCAGGAGTTAAACGTTTTATTTATGCTGCAAGCTCATCAACTTATGGTGATTCTCAAACATTACCTAAAACCGAAACGGTAATTGGAAAACCACTATCGCCTTATGCAATTACTAAATATGTAAATGAACTATATGCCGACATTTTCAGTAAGACTTACGGAATAGAAACTATTGGATTGCGATATTTTAATGTTTTTGGAAGAAAGCAAGACCCAAATGGCGCTTATGCAGCAGTAATACCTAAGTTTGTAATGCAATTAATGAAAAATGAAAGTCCAATTATAAATGGTGATGGAAGTTTTTCTCGTGATTTTACTTATATTGATAATGTTATTCAAATGAATGAGTTAGCATTAAAAACAATAAACCCTAATGCAGTTAATACCGTTTTTAATTGTGCTTATGGCGATAGAATATCTTTAAACGATATGGTTTTTTATTTAAAAAAATACCTTTCAGAATTTGATAGTTCTATTGAAAATATTAAAATAATACACGGACCAAGCAGGCAAGGAGATATTCCTCACTCATTGGCAAATATAGATAAAGCTAAACAATTACTAAATTATGACCCTAAATATTCATTTCAATCTGGTTTAGAAGAAGCAGTGAAATGGTATTGGAGAAATTTAAAATAAAAAGAATGAAAATTACAAATATTTGTTGCATTGGTGCAGGATATGTTGGTGGACCAACAATGGCAGTTATTGCTCAAAAGTGTCCACATATAAAAGTTACAGTTGTTGACTTAAATGTAAACAGAATTGAAAAATGGAACGATGAAGATGTTAACAACATTCCAATATACGAACCAGGATTAAGCGAAATTGTTAAACATAGCAGAAATAAAAATTTATTTTTTTCGACAGAAGTTGACAAAGCAATAGATGAAGCACAACTTATTTTTATTTCTGTAAATACACCTACTAAAACCTATGGTTCAGGAAAAGGTATGGCTGCAGATTTAAAATATATAGAACTTTGTGCTCGACAAATTGCAAGAGTTTCAAAAACAGATAAAATTGTAGTAGAAAAATCAACTTTGCCAGTTAGAACCGCTGAAGCAATAAAAAACATTCTTGATAATACAGGAAATGGAGTTCAATTTCAAATTTTATCCAATCCAGAGTTTCTTGCCGAAGGAACCGCTGTTGCCGATTTATTAAAACCAGACAGAGTTTTAATTGGTGGCGATACAACCAAAGAAGGTCAAGCTGCAATTGATTCATTAGTTGAAGTTTATTCTAATTGGGTTTCTAGCGATAGAATTCTTAAAACCAATGTTTGGTCTTCTGAATTGTCTAAACTTACAGCTAATGCTTTTTTAGCTCAAAGAGTTTCTTCAATTAACGCAATGTCAGAACTTTGTGAAAAAACTGGAGCTGATATTAATGAAGTTTCTAAAGCAATTGGAATGGACAGTAGAATAGGTTCTAAATTCCTAAAATCATCAGTAGGATTTGGAGGTTCTTGTTTTCAAAAAGATATTATGAATCTTGTTTATATTGCTAAATCTTTTGGTTTAAACCAAGTTGCCGATTATTGGGAGCAAGTAATAATAATGAATAATCACCAAAAAAGAAGATTTTCTAAAAAAATTGTTTCAACATTATACAACACTATTTCCGATAAAAAAATTACTTTTCTAGGATGGGCTTTCAAGAAAGATACTAACGATACTAGAGAATCGGCAGCAATTTATATTGCTGATGATTTAATAAACGAACAAGCTAAAATTGCAGTTTTTGACCCAAAAGTTAATTATCAACAAATTTTAGAAGATTTAAATTATTTAGAATCAAGAACAGCTTCAAAGAACGAAAAGCATATAAAATCTTTTGAAAATCCTTATGAAGCTTGCAATCAATCTCATGCTATTGCAATTTTAACCGAATGGGATGAATTTAAAAATTATGACTGGCAAAAAATATATGATTCTATGCTAAAACCAGCATTTGTTTTCGATGGTAGAAATTTACTGGAAAAAGAAAAAATGATAGCAATTGGATTTCAATACCAAGCAATTGGATCTTAAAACTTAGATAGTATGAATATAAAAATAGCAATAATTGGATTAGGATATGTAGGTTTACCACTTGCAAGTTTATTTGCTACAAAATATCCAGTAGTAGGTTTTGACATTAATCAAAAAAGAATTGACCAATTAAATCAAGGTATTGATTCAACACTAGAAATTGAAAAAGAGTTGTTAAATGCTGTTTTAATAAAAAATCCACTCAATGAAAATGGTTTATTTTGTACCACTAAGGAAAATGATATAAAAGACTGCAATTATTATATTATAACCGTTCCAACACCAATTGATAAAAACAATCGACCAGATTTAACACCTTTATACAAAGCAAGTGAAACTGTTGGTAAGGTTCTAAAAAAAGGAGATATTGTAATTTATGAATCTACAGTTTATCCCGGTTTGACAGAAGAAGAGTGTATACCAGTATTAGAAAAAATTAGTAATCTTAAGTTTAACGAAGATTTTTTTGCAGGATATTCTCCCGAAAGAATTAATCCAGGCGATAAAGAACATACTGTAGATAAAATACTTAAAATCACTGCGGGTTCAACTCCAGAAATAGGAATAAAAGTAAATGAATTATACAAATCTGTTATTACAGCTGGTACTCATTTAGCTCCATCAATTAAAGTTGCAGAAGCAGCTAAAGTTATCGAAAATTCTCAACGTGATATCAACATAGCGTTTGTTAATGAATTGGCCAAAATATTTAATATTTTAAATATTGATACTCAAGCTGTGCTTGAAGCAGCTGGAACGAAATGGAATTTTTTAAACTTTAAACCTGGTTTAGTTGGTGGACACTGTATTGGTGTTGATCCTTACTATTTATCTCAAAAAGCTCAAGAAGCTGGCTATCATCCTGAAATTATTTTAGCAGGACGAAGATTAAATGATAGTATGGGCGAATATGTAGCTTCAAGAATTGTTAAATTGATGATAAAAAAACGAATTCCAGTAAATCATTCTTGTTTATTGATGCTTGGAATAACGTTTAAAGAAAATTGTCCAGATGTTAGAAATACTAAAATTGTAGACGTTATTAAATCGTTATCTGATTATGGAATCAACATTTCAATTTATGATCCGTGGGCAAATCCAGAAGAAGTAAAACATGAATACAATTTAAATGTTTTAGAAAACATTCAAGATAAAAAGTTTGATGCAATTGTTTTGGCGGTTGCTCATAATGAATTTTTAGAATTAGATTTAAATCAATACAAAAATCTAAATAGCATTATATACGATGTAAAAGGAGTATTAAAATGTGAAATTGACGGAAAATTATAATATGAAAAAAATAGTAATCACCGGCGGCGCAGGTTTTATTGGTTCACATGTTGTGCGTCTTTTTGTAAATAAATATCCAAATTATCAAATTTATAATTTAGATAGTTTAACCTATGCCGGAAACTTAGAAAATATTACAGATATAGAAAAAGCACCAAATTATACTTTTGTAAAAGGTGATATTACTGATGAGGATTTTATTAATCAATTGTTTCAAGAACATCATTTTGATAGTGTTTTACATCTTGCAGCCGAATCTCATGTAGATAGATCAATCACCGATCCATTAAGTTTTGTAAAAACAAATGTTATTGGAACAATGAATCTTTTAAATGCTGCCAAAACAATTTGGAAGGACAATTTTC
>JAYTPS010000206.1:0-7768 GCA_043747155.1 Flavobacterium sp.
ACACGAATTTCACGAATTATCACGAATTACTAATTTTTGAAATTTCACTAATTTTTAAAACTAAATTTTTTCAAATTAATTTTGTTATTTTTACTAATCAAAATTTAATTTTATGAATTCAAAAACTTTTAATTTTTTAGTTTTACTGTTAGTTTTAATTAGTTTTTCTTGCAAAAAAATTGAAACTGAAAAAGTTGAACATTATTTTAAACTTGAAAATGCAAAATATCTCATTGGAAATTGGGAAAACCTTACGCAAGATGCCGATTTTAAAGAAATTTGGAAAAAAGAAAACGATAGTACATTTACAGCAATGAGTTATATAACTGTAAAAAAGGATACTGTTTTTTATGAAAGTATTGTTTTACAGCAAAAAAATGATTCTCTTTTTTATGTAGTTTCAGTTAAAGGAGAAAATAAAAACAAAGCAATTACCTTTTATTTAACATCAAATGAAAACGATGCCTTAGTTTTTGAAAACCCAAAACACGATTTTCCAACAAAAATTGAATATAAAAAAGTTTCTAATGATAGTTTGATTGCTAACATTTATGGGATGAAAAAAGGAAAGAAAGTTGAACAAGATTATCCTATGAAACGAAAAAAATAAAATTATTTATGACTAAATTCAAAATTCTCATTGCATTTATAACTATTATTACACTTCAATCCTGTAATAAATATGACGCAGACGGAAAATTAATAAAGTATGAAGAATTGGAAAAAGCCAAATTCTTACTTGGCGATTGGGAAAAAACAGATAGTATTGGAACACTTATAGAAATTTGGAAAACCCAAAACGATAGCACTTTTACTGGAAAATCGTTTTTTGTAATAAACAAAGATACTATTCGTAAAGAAACTATAGAAATGGTACAAGACAAAGAGCATCTCTTGTATACATCAACAATTATTGGCGAAAATAACGACGAACCAATTCCGTACCAATTGACCAAAAGCACTGATAGCTTGCTGGTTTTTGAAAACCCAAAATACAATTTTCCAAAAAAAATTACTTATAAACTTACTGGCGAAAAACGAATAACTGCAACTATATCTGGAATTTTAAAAGGACAAAACTCTTCTGAAAGTTATCAGTTGGCTAAGATTAATTAAAGCGAATTTAAAAAAGTCAGTAGCTCATTTCTATTAGTTGTAGATAATTGTTTGAATTTTTCTTTAGATATTTGAGCTTCTCCTCCATGCCACAAAATAGCTTCTGTCATATTCTTAGCTCTTCCATCATGTAAAAAATTGGTATGACCATTTACAACTTGAGTTAATCCAATTCCCCAAAGTGGTCTTGTTTTCCATTCATTACCACTGGCTAAATAATCTGGTCTGTTGTCTGCCAAATCTTCACCCATATCATGTAATAGTAAATCCGTATAAGGGTAAATTGTCTGATTTGAAATTGCAGAAATAACATTATATCCAGTTTGTTGTTTAGGTTTATGGCATTTTGCACATTCTAAATCATCAAATATCTTAGCTCCTCTTCTAACTGATTTATTATTTATATTTCTTGGAGCTGGTACTGCTAATGTTTTACAATAAAAAGTAACTTGATTTAAAATAGCATCCGAAATTTCTGGATCATCATTCAATCCATCTTGACCATTAAATTGATTAAAACCTGTTTCATTAGGGAATACATAATTAGTAACTCCCATATCGTCAACATAAGCACCAGCACATTGAACTAAAATTGTTGGTGAATTTGCTTTCCATCCAAAACGTCCAATTTTTGATAGTTGTGATACTGGATCCCAAACATAATTAGCTTTTCCAGAAATTCCATCATTGTTATTATCATTAATGTCTTGTAGTTCCAATAAACTATTTTCTGAAATAGCTTCTAACAATCCTAATCCAAAAACTGGAGTAGCAATTCTTGGAGAAAGCATTCCATTTGCCGGAAAAGAGATGTAAGTATTAACTAAAGAAAATATTGGTTTTTTCAACGTTATTATGGTTCCATCTGCTAAGGTTTCATTTTTATTTTCGAAGCTTACTTGGTATCTTGCCTCAGGATTGGTTCCAAAAATAGCTTGATTTTGAATTTGAGTACCAAAACCAGGTACAGGATTAGGTCCACCAAAATTATCTGTACCTAAAATACTTGCTCTTAAAAGTAATCCGCTAAGATTTGTAATATTTATTGGAAATGCTGCTCTTCCATCTTTGGGATGACACGAAACACAAGAAGTGTTGTTAAAAATACTTCCTAAGCCATTATTAGTTATTGCTGGAGCTGTAATAAATGCTTGCTCAAATTGAGTGTCGCCTTCTAAATGAAGTAACAAATCGGCACCAAAAATATTTGCTGCAGGATTTCTAAAAGCCGTACTGTTTTCTGCAAATATTGTAGTTTCTCCTCCAGCATACAATCGATCATTCAAATCTATTAAATCTTGATACTCTTGTTCATCACTAGAGCTACAAGAAACTAATGTTGAAATAAATAATACTAAATAAAAGATTTTTTTTAACATAACTAAAATGATAAATTGTAAATTAAAAATGCCATTTATTAAAAATTTATATTTTACAAGTTAGAAATTAAAGGTTTCAAATTACTTTCAAGTAACAATTGCAATTCACTAACTTTGGTTTGAGCGTTTTGAACTGCTGGTCTATCATTTGTTATTGCAGCAGTAAATGTTCCAGGAATAGCTTCTATTGCAGCAATTGCTTCTGCAATTTTATTTTTTAAAGTTGATTCTAAAGTTGGGTTATTTAGTACTACAATATCAGATAAACCTTTCCCATTTATACCATTATAATCGCCTAAATAAATATTTTGAATGCTTCTAATATTATTTGCAAAGTCTAATTTAGAATTATTACTAAAGCGAGATTCTTCAGCTTCTGGCATTGGTCCACCATTATTACCATTTAAAGGAGTTTCTATTTTACCA
Source organism: Flavobacterium sp. (assembly GCA_043747155.1). GTDB lineage: Bacteria > Bacteroidota > Bacteroidia > Flavobacteriales > Flavobacteriaceae > Flavobacterium. Next base: position 2,922 of record JAYTPS010000206.1, read on the forward strand.
TTAGCAACTTCATCTGAAATTGTAATTATTCCATCAACCAATTCTAAAAGGGCGGTTTTTTGAGAAGTATATAATTGATTTCCAGCTTGTCCTGCTGTTATAAAATTATTAGAAAAATTACCCTGCGAACTTGTCCAACCGTTAAATAATTGTTGTGTTTTGGCTTGTAAATTTTGAGTTGCAGCTATCAAATATTCTAATTCTCTTGCTGTTATTTGCGATGCAGATTTATTACCGTTTAATCCCCAAACAAAAAATTCAATTGTATGAAATCCTCTAGCTTCATTATTATTTTCTAATAGATTAGAAGTAATTGCACTACTACTATTTAAAATATTATTTATGTCGTTTATATTAACTGGCCAAGAATCTATTGCTGGATCAATTCCTTCTGTATCAACTGGTCCATATAAAAATCCTTCCGATTTTTCCCAAGGTGCACGCGTTGCCATCCAAGCATTTTTCACAGCTGTTAATTCTGTTTCGTCACCAATTGTTAAATTGGATACAGCACTAACTAATAAAATTGCATTGCTGTTCATTGATTTATAAGTTTCGGTTATAACATCAACTGATGAGTTAGTTAAAACTTGTGTGTATAATGTTGTATTTGTATTTACTTCTTCTGTTGTATTATTGCTACATGATATAGAAGTTATAACAGACAATACTAATGATGCTAATTTTAAAAAGGTAGTTTTCATATTTTTATTTTTTAGTTATTAAAATTCAAAACCTATTCCCAAAGAGAACGTGTTTTCGTGTTGCTTTTTTCCTGTAAATTGTAAAGTTGATAAATTATAATTTTGAGAACCCAATGTTCTATTAGTATAATTAGCTTTAATTGTAACTTCTTTTGCAATAACCCAATTTAATCCACCTGTAATAACATTTCGCTGCCATCTTGGATTATCAATAATGCTTCCTTCTACTTTATACATTGTATCATAATAATCATAACGCATAAATGGATAAAGCATTTGCCTAGATTTAGAATTAAATAAATGCAATACTTCATAACCAACTTCTGTAGTAAAACCTAATGCATTTTTTCCAACTGGTGTTCTTTTTACACCGAGTTCATTAGATAACGATGCATTTTTTAAAGAAACAATATTTGAATTTTCTAAATTTCCATAAATAGCAGTTGAATATATTCTTAATGGAAACTCATTGTAAGTAAAATGCCCTTCTATCATTGTTACATATGCAGATTCTTTTAAATCATTTTTTGGTCTATTAGCACCAGAATCTCCTACATAAGTTGAAAACCCAAAATATGTATTTTTATGTCTTCCAAATTTATAGTCAAGTCTTACCATTAAAGCGAATGACTCAGCATTTGCCATTTCAAAACGTTCTTGATGCCCATCTTTAATCCATCCCCTAGAATTAAAACCAGATGAATCTAAACCATTTACCAATGTAAGATTATAATTAAATTTTTTACAAAAAGTTCCGTAAAATGATAATCCAACTTCATACCAACCTAATGGCGTTAATTCGTTTTCCATTTCTTGACGGTTAGTAGTAAAATATTCATCCGGATCATCAAGAGATTGAGCCAAATTAAATAAAACTTTTATTCTTCCAGCTTTTATGTTTAACCATTTTTTTACAGCAAAATCAGCATAAATTTGTTCTAGTTTTACACTACCACCTTTATCTATTTCGGCTTCAAATTCTCCAAATTCTTGTTGATTATCAAACCCAATAGAAGCACCAGTTCCGCCATGTTCAAATTCAATTTCAGATCTAAAAGTTATCCAATCTTTAAATTTATATTCAGGATAAATATTTAATCTCTCAGTATCAACTTTATCTTTTAAGTTAGGATCGGTATCAAAATCATATTTGTAATAATTAATTACTGCATAACCTTGAAGTGAAAATTTATTTACTAATGGTAATTTAGATTTTTCTTCAACTTTAGTTGTTTGTTTAAGTTCAGTGAGAACCTCTTGTTTAATTTGTAACTTTAATCTATTAATTAAACTATCTGAAATAACTTGAGCATTTAAGTTAGAAGATAAGATAAAAATTAGAAAAATGGTAGTAACTATTTTCATTAATAAAATATTTTTTTTGCAAATATACTTTCTTATTTGTATTAATTCCAAATAAACATAAGTTAATTTTTAATTATTCTAAATAAGAATATAAAGAAAATGTTAAACAGTTTAATATATAAAAACACTAGCAATTGGTGGATTTATTATGGTGATATTTTTGGAATTTCTTTAATTACCATAGCAATTACTGGCACATTAATGATACCAGTAGGAAAATTTAATTCTAAAAATCGAGGTTGTAAACTGGCTTTGGCTGGAATTATTTTTCCTTTGGTTATTTTGTTGTTTGTTTAGGTTGGATTATTTATAGCAACTATTTATAGATTTTAGTATAATTGATTAATAAAAATGAGGTTGTGAATTTGTGTTGCGTATATTTGTGAGTTAGGCGTCATTCTAGGCGACCGTAGAAAAAATCTTACTTCATAAAAAGATCAAAATTTTTGTAACCTTTTCAATTCAGACAAACTCTAATGTTGTATAAGCCGATATTGGTTTACACAATTTAAACAATAAAAAAATGGAAAGTACAAATTTACAACAAGCAATCAAACCAACATTCAATTTACTAAAACTCACATTTGGTTTAGTGCCAATTGTAGCTGGGCTTGACAAGTTTACAAATTTATTAACCAATTGGGAACAGTATATTAACCCAAGTGTGGCTGAAATGTTGCCTTTTTCGGGACATACTTTTATGATGATAGTTGGAGTTATTGAAATTGTAGCAGGAATAATCGTGTTGAAAAAAACAGAAATTGGTGGTTACATCGTTTCTGCCTGGTTAGCATTGATTGCACTAACATTATTAGCAAGTTTCAGTTATGTTGATATAGCTGTTCGTGACCTTGTAATGGCAATTTCAGCATTTGCTATGGCAAGAATGGCAAAATTTATTGCATAATTAATCATTAAAAGGCACCAATGAAAGAATTTGAAAAATATTCAGACTTAGAAGTTATTCAAAAAATTATAGCAGGAGAAGTTGCGCTTTTTGAAATTATTATTCGTAGATACAATCCCTTTTTATACAAAATGGGTAGGTCATACAATTATAATCACGAAGACACACAAGACCTAATGCAAGATACTTTCATTGATGCTTTTACTGGTTTATCAAAGTTTGAAAATCGTTCAACTTTCAAAACTTGGGTTATAAAAATAATGCTCAACAATTGTTACAAAAAACAGCAAAAATGGACTTCAAAAAACATAATTAATGCCGATATAAACGAAAAATCTACACCAATGTATTCCAACTATCAACATACAGACACCAACAAAACAGTTATAAATAGAGAGTTGAATTTTGTAATAGAAAATTCATTACAACAAATCCCATTGGACTATAGATTGGTTTTTACTTTACGAGAAGTTAATGGATTAAACGTTGCAGAAACAGCGGATACCTTAAACATTAGCGAAGCTAATGTAAAAGTAAGATTGAATAGAGCAAAAACAATGCTGCGAAAAGAAGTTGAAAAATCGTATACTGCAGAAGATATTTTTGAATTCAATTTAATTTATTGTGATGCAATGGTTCAGCGAGTTATTAATAAAATAAAAGAAATCAACAAATGAACTCAACAAATACCACATTTGATATAATTGGAGAAGACCATATCTCAACATCATTAGAAACGCCACTTCGTGAAGATGCTTTTGACATTAGTGATGAACGCAAAATTGAATTAATACAAAATCACTTCAAAGAAATAATGTACATTTTGGGGTTAGATTTAAGCGATGATAGTTTAATGGGAACACCTCACAGAGTTGCAAAAATGTATGTGCAAGAAATTTTTAGTGGTTTGAATCCTAAAAATATGCCCGAAACAAAACTATTTCAAAATAAGTACGAGTACAACGAAATGCTAATCGAAAAAGACATTACATTATACTCCTATTGTGAACATCATTTTGTGCCGATTGTTGGGAAAGTACACGTAGCATACATCTCAAATGGGCAAGTAATTGGATTGTCTAAAATAAATAGATTAGTTCAATACTACGCCAAAAGACCACAAGTACAAGAACGCCTTACCAACCAAATTGCCGAAGGTTTAAAACAAGCTTTGCAATCTGACGATGTTGCTGTAATAATTGTTGCGACACATCTTTGCGTTTCTTCCCGTGGCATCAAAGACACGAACACAAGTACAATTACAACTCATTATTCTGGAAAATTTCAATCCGAAAGTATCAAAGCAGAATTCATATCTTTGTCAAAGTAATGATTAGAAGAACGAACGCCTAACAGCCGTTTGGCAAGATTGCGAATTTTGTGGTAAATTCACGTTTGCGTTCCGCAAGAAATTTTATCTTAATGGAAAATAAACGGTTACGAAGTTCGCAACCTCGCCAAGCGGCGAAACGTTGTGCGCAACCAATTTGGAAAAATCGCAGTTCTAAGAAAGGTTTCCGGTAATGGAAAATTCGCAGATTTTAAGCCGAGCTTCGCTCTTTCGTTTTAAAAATTCTAAAAGTTTATTGTAAAAGTAATTCTGAAAAAACGTTTCAGGAAACCGTTCGTGCTTTTTCCAATGACAGTTTCTTATTGGAAAACATATTTTGGCTGCTCACAACAGCCAATAAGCGCGATTGCTAAGTTTTCGGTTTCGGGAACGTTTATTTCCTTAACTTCGTTTACGGAAAATGGAGAAAGTAATTTCCATAAGCCGCAACCGCTTCTAGGCGCGGAACGTTGTGCGCAACCAATTTGGAAAAATCGCAGTTCTAAGAAAGGTTTCCGGTAATGGAGAATTCGCAGATTAA
>JAYTPS010000207.1:0-4241 GCA_043747155.1 Flavobacterium sp.
CAAAAAAAACAGAAAAAAAAGAACCTTTAAAAACTTCTAAAGAAAAAAAAGCAGAAAAAAGAGATAAGAAAAATAGTCCGAAACGCGATTAAATAAATAATCCTTAATTGTAATTTCAGTTAAGGATTATTTCATTTTTAAAGAAAATTATAATCAATTTATCCAAGTAACATGAAAAAAATAATCTCATTAATTGCATTGGTTTTTTCATTTTCATTTTCAAAAACAGTTGAAAAACTTGAAAATGGCACTTATAAAGTTGAATTAGATACAAAATATAAAGAAATTGGAATGAATGATTATGAATTTACTCTATAAAACGAGAAGTTTTTTTACAGATTAAATGATGTTAAAGAAACTTTTTTAATAAAATGGATTGATGAAAGTTCATTTATTGTTGAAGGATTAACAGGACCAATGAATCCTAATAAGCTAGAAAAGAAAATGATGGAAGAAGCTTTTTTCTTTTTCAAAATAACTAAGCATGATGGAAATGTATATTATTTTACTTTAGGAGAAGATAAAGATGAATATCCAATTTATACAGGAAAGTTTATTAAAAAATAATAATTACAAATTTAAATATCATCAGGAAAAATTTTGCCAGGATTTAAAATATTATTGAAATCAAAAACAGATTTTATTCTAGACATTAATTCTAAATGTGTTTTAGAAAAAGCTATATCCATAAAGTTTTTTTGCACATAACCAATTCCGTGTTCGCCAGAAAGTGTTCCTTTTAATGAAACAGTTAATTCAAAAATTTCTTTAATTCCAAGCGGAACTTGAGTTTGCCAATTATCGTCAGCCATTTCACCTTTTATGATGTTTACATGCAAATTTCCATCTCCTGCATGACCATAACAAACAGATTTGAAACCATATTTATTTCCAATTTCTTTAATTCCACTAAGCAATTTTGGCAATTCATATCTTGGTACAACAGTGTCTTCTTCTTTATAAATCGAATTCGCTTTTACGGCTTCGGCAACACTTCTTCGCATTTTCCAAAGTGCAGTTTTTTCATCTTCTGTATCTGCAAAAAGAACTTCATCGATTTCAAATTGTTCAACTACTGACAGAATTTTCTCGGCTTCGAGCAATAAAATTTCTGGATAATTACCATCAACTTCTATAAGTAAATGTGCTTCTATAGAATCTTTGACTTTAATATTTATATTTTCATTGTATTTCAATGTCCAATCAATAGCATCGCGTTCCATAAATTCTAATGCACTCGGAATAATTCCTGCTCTAAAAATTGCAGAAACTGCATGGCAAGCTTGGTTTGCTTTGTAAAACGGAACTAACATTAATACATTATGAGTAACTTTAGGAATTAATTTTAGAACAATTTTAGTAATAACTCCCAATGTTCCTTCGCTTCCAACCATTAATTGAGTCAAATTATATCCAGTTGAATTTTTTAATGTGTTTGCTCCAGTCCAAATAATTTCGCCATTAGGCAAGACAACTTCAAGATTCAAGACATAATCTTTAGTTACTCCATATTTTACAGCTCTAGCTCCACCAGCATTTTCGGCAACGTTTCCTCCTATCCAACAACTACCCTGACTACTTGGATCTGGCGGATAAAACAAACCTTTTTCGGCGACTGCTTCACGAAGAACTTGAGTAATTACTGCTGGTTCTACAACAACTTGAAGGTTTTGCTCGTCTATTTCTAAAATTTTATTTAAACGCTCTAATGACAAACCAATTCCTTGATAAATGCTCAACGCACCACCACTTAAACCAGTTCTAGCACCAATTGGAGTTACTGGAATTTTATAATCATTAGCAACTTTTAATATAAGCGAAATTTCACTTGCATTTGCTGGTTTTAAAACTACACTTGGAGGAAAAACATAATCTTCGGTTTCGTCGTGACCATAATGATTGCAAGTTTCTTCATCTGTAAAAACGTATTTCGAACCTAGAATGGTTTCTAATTTTTGAAGTATTTCTGGATTGAGTTGCATTTTAAAAATATTGAAAAGTAAAAGTAATTCATTTCAAACAGATATACAAAGCCAAAATATAGTTTTACAGAGCTTTTTTGGTATTAATATTCGGTAAAAAATAACAAATTATCCCAATTAGCGGTAAAAAAGAACAAATATAATATACATGTTGAATAGAAGTTTTATCAGCATGATTTCCTAGTAGTGCTGAACCTAAACCGCCCATTCCAAAGGCAAAACCGTAAAATAAACCAGAAACCATTCCTAGTTTTTTAGGTAATAATTCTTGTGCATAAACTAAAATTGCGGGAAATGCTGACGAAATAATTATTCCGATGGTAATTATTAAAATATCGGTGTAAAATAAATTGGCATAAGGTAAAAGTAATGCAAAAGGTGCTGCACCAAAAACTGAAAACCAAATTACATATTTTCTTCCAATTTTATCCCCCAAAGGTCCACCAATCATTGTGCCAATAGCATAAGAAATTAAATATAAAAACAAGTGAAATTGTGCTTGTTTAATGGTTAAACCAAATTTATCAATTAAATAAAAAGTGTAATAGCTTGATAAACTTGCAGAGTAAAAAAACTTAGAAAAAATGATTATCAATAAGGTTGCAATGGCAAATATTACTTGACTTTTAGAAAAATTATGGTAAACTTCTATCGCTGATTTATTTAATGTTCTATAAATCAAATGGGCTTTGTACCAAATGGCAATTTTACCTATTACAAAAAGTGCTATGGTAGCAGCAATTACAAACCAAATTATATAACGTTGACCATTTGGAACTACTATTAATGCTACTAAAAGTGGTCCAAGTGCTGTGCCAAGATTTCCTCCAATTTGAAATATTGATTGTGCCAAACCACGTTTTCCTCCAGATGCTAAATAGGAAATTCTTGAAGCTTCTGGATGAAAAATAGAAGAACCAATTCCGATAAATGAAACAGAAATAATTATTTGGTAAAATTCCTTGGCAAAAGATAAAATTGCGATTCCTATTAAGGAAAAAATCATTCCGTAAATTTGTGAAAATGGTTTTGGGTTTTTATCGGTATAAAATCCAACTAATGGTTGTAATAACGACGCTGTAAATTGAAAACTAAAAGTAATAAGTCCAATTTGAGAAAATGATAAATTATAATTTTGCTTTAAAATTGGATAAACAGCAGGAATAACAGCTTGAAGCAAATCATTTAACAAATGTGCGAAACTTATAGAAAATAGTATGGAGAAAACAGTTTTTTGAATAATAGATTTGGTTTCTAAAATGGGAGTTTCTTGCAAATTCATAAACTTGTACTAGAATATTTTTACAAAATTACTACTTTAAAAACATTAATTAGTATTTTTACAAAAAGGTTTTACAATTGAAGAATAATCAAAAAAAATCAGCACTAAAAGAACAAGAAGGCATTGAAGAACCTAAAATCTTCAATAAATTATCAATTGATAAAATTGTAGGTTTTAGAAAAATTCAACCAAGTTCTAGTGAATTAATCTCTGGAATTTTAAATCATGATAAAGTAGCATTAAGCAGAGCAATAACTTTAGTTGAAAGTACTAATATTGAACATCAAGAAAAAGCTAACGAAGTTATAAATGGTTGTTTACCACATGCAAATAAAAGTGTGCGAATAGGAATTACTGGTGTTCCTGGAGTTGGAAAAAGCACTTTTATTGAAGTATTTGGCAAATACTTAACTGGTTTAGGAAAAAAAGTTGCCGTTTTGGCAGTTGATCCAAGTAGTACAATTTCGCATGGAAGTATTCTTGGAGATAAAACTAGAATGGAAGAATTAGTAAAAGATAAAAACGCTTTTATAAGACCAAGTGCATCTGGCGAAACTCTTGGTGGTGTTGCAAGAAAAACACGTGAATCAATTATTCTTAGTGAAGCAGCAGGATTTGACACTATAATTATAGAAACTGTTGGAGTTGGACAAAGCGAAACAGCGGTTCACAGTATGGTAGATTTTTTTTTACTTTTAAAAATATCTGGCGCAGGCGATGAACTGCAAGGCATTAAACGAGGAATTATGGAAATGGCAGATGCAATTGTAATTAACAAAGCTGATGGCGACAATATTACAAAAGCCAAGCTTGCCAAAACCGAATTCAACCGAGCTTTACATTTATTTCCTGCTAAAAAATCGGGTTGGATTCCTGCTGCTTCAACCTGTAGTTCTTATACCAAAGAAGGAATTGATAATGTTTGGAAAACAATTTCAGAATATTTTAAATTAGTAAAATTAAATCATTATTTTGAA
>JAYTPS010000208.1:0-3231 GCA_043747155.1 Flavobacterium sp.
AAATATTATTTTAAGCATATTTACAATTGCTTTGCTTTTTTCTTGTTCCAAAAATCCATTTACAGGAAAAAACACCTTAGCATTAGTTTCTAATAGCCAGATATTGCCATCTGCTTTTCAACAGTACAATCAATTTTTAACTGAAAATAAAGTAGTTACTGGAACTGCTGATGCTAAAAGAGTTGAAACAATAGGGACAAAAATTAAAGTAGCCGCCGAGAAATGGCTTAATGCTAATGGTCAAGTTGGTTACTTAAATGACTATAAATGGGAATATAAACTTGTTGAAGATAAAGCAGTTAATGCTTGGTGCATGCCAGGAGGAAAAATAGTTTTTTATACAGGAATATTACCAATTTGTAAAGATGATGCAGGAATGGCAACTGTAATGGGACACGAGGTTTCTCATGCATTAGCAAATCATGGTCAACAAAGAATGAGTGCTGGAATGTTACAACAACTAGGTGCTGTTGGTGTTGGCGCAGCAGTTGGAAATAAAAGTCAAGAAACACAACAAATTGCAATGACGGCTTACGGTGCAGCAACTCAAATAGGAGGAATGTTACCTTTTAGCAGAAATCACGAAAGTGAAGCAGATATGATTGGCTTAACTCTTATGGCAATTGCAGGTTATAATCCTGACGAAGCAGTATTGTTTTGGGGAAGAATGTCAGCAAACTCTGGTGGAAAAGCACCACCAGAATTTATGAGCACACATCCATCAGATGCTACTAGAATTGCTAATTTAAAAAAATTAATTCCTCAAGCCAAAGCAGAAGCAGTCAAGTTTGGAGTGACTTTTAAATAACTATTAATGCAAAAAAAGAGTATATTTGAAGCTGTCAATTTTTTGACAGCTTTTTTTATTCATTTAATTAAAATAAAATTTAATATGCCAAACCTAGAAAAAGGAAGTAAAAAATTATTAAACGCTTGGGCATTTTATGATTGGGCAAACTCAGTTTACACTTTAGTTATTACTTCTGCTGTTTTTCCAATATTTTATAGTTCGTTATTTGAAAAAGGTCAAGAATACATTGCTGTTTTTGGTACGACTATTAAAAACTCAGCTTTAATAAGTTTTGTAACAGCATTTGCTTTTCTTGTAGTAGCATTTATTTCACCATTATTATCTGGAATTGCCGATTATGTAGGTAATAAAAAAACATTTATGCGATTCTTTTGTTATCTCGGAGCATTTTCTTGTATGGGATTGTATTGGTTTTCTTTAAATCATATTTATATCGGATTATTATTTTATTTTCTAGCTTTAATAGGATATTGGGGAAGTTTAGTTTTTTATAATTCTTATCTTCCAGATATTGCTTTTCCTGAGCAACAAGATAAAATTAGTGCCAAAGGTTATTCGCTAGGTTATATTGGAAGTGTAATTTTATTAGTAATAACGCTTGCATTAATAATGACAGCCAAAGACGGAACTAAAATAGAAATGATGAAATATTCATTTGTTATGGTTGGAATTTGGTGGATAGCTTTCAGCCAATATTCTTATAATTATTTACCATCTGGAAATAAAAATTCCGAAAAAGTTTCTAAAGCAGTTTTTTTTAATGGCTTTAAAGAATTGAAAAAAGTATGGGAAATTTTAAAACAAAATCAAGATTTAAAAAGATATTTAAGTAGTTTTTTTGTTTACAGTATGGCAGTTCAAACCGTTATGTTAATAGCAACTTATTTCGCGGCACAAGAAATTCAATGGAGTAGTAAAGAAGAAAGTACAACTGGTTTAATAATTTGCATCCTATTAATACAATTGGTTGCAATTGTAGGAGCATTTTTAACATCAAGAGCATCAGCCAAATTTGGAAACATTAAAACTCTTATTGCTATAAATTTGTTTTGGACAATTTTATGTTTGTTTGCCTATTTCATCACTTTGCCAATACATTTTTACGTTATGGCAACACTAATCGGTTTAGTTATGGGCGGAATTCAATCATTGTCTAGATCAACCTACTCTAAATTACTTCCAAAAACTAAAGACACAACATCATTTTTTAGCTTTTTTGACGTTTCAGAAAAAATAGGTATTGTAATAGGAATGAGCGTTTATGGAATAATTGACCAAATTACTGGAAGCCCAAGATTTGCAATAGTCTTTTTAGCAGTATTTTTTATTGTTGGACTGTTATTATTAACCAGAGTTTCAAAAAATAAACTTTAATTTATAAAAAATAATTATATTTGAAAAAAAATATAGATAATGAAAAAAATAAATTTTTTAATAGCATTCTTATTACTTTTTAGCACATTTACATTTATTGCTTGTAATGTTGAACCAATTGATAGTTCAATTGATCTAGGTGGCGGTAATGGTGGTGGCGGTAATGGTGGCGGTGGTGTAACAGGAACTTTTAAAGTTGATTATGATGGTCAAACTTTTACGGCAACTGTAACACAGGCAATAGTAAATTCTGATTATATTGCAATAACTGGACTAAAATCATCAACAGGTGAGTTTTTTCAAATCACTATTCCAAACGGAACTGTTGGTACTTATACTTGGTCAGATTTTGATGGAACTTCTAATGCTTTAGGTTTAGCATATTCAACTGGAACTGCAGAAAGTGCTTATGTTAGTGCAAGTGATACAGTAGGCGAATTCGCTGATGAACCAAGTTATGTTGATACAGCAGAAGTAAATATAGTTAGTTTAAATTCTTCAACCAGTAACATTACAGGAACTTTTAAATTTACAGGTGTTAGATTTGGAGGTACAGCAGGAACAACACTTCAAACTAAAGTTTTTACTAACGGACAATTTAATTTAACCTATACTACTAATACAACTTCACCTACTGACAACACATTTTTTGCTAAATTAAATGGAGAAAATTTTAATCCAACTAATATTGATGGATTTAAAAATAGTGGGATAATTTCTTTAGTAGGTAGAAGAGGAAGTGTTGAAAATATTGGCTTATTTTTACCAGATGATGTTACACCGGGAACTTATGATATTACATTTGGTGGTGAATATTCTGGAACCTATATTTTAAATTCAACCAGTGAAGGAGTTTTTGGAGGAGATTCAGGAAGCATAACAATTACCAGTCATAATATTACTGATAAAAAAATAGTGGGTACATTTAATTTTATTGGAACAAGCTTCTTTTCGCCAGCAACATATACTGTTTCACAAGGTGCTTTTAATATTACTTATCAATAAAAACAAATTAATTATATTAAAATCCGTCTAAACTTTTGGCG
>JAYTPS010000209.1:0-5742 GCA_043747155.1 Flavobacterium sp.
GATTCAGACGAGGTAAAAGCTACCGAAGAAGAATATGCAAAACTACATGGATGTTGCCTGTATGAAAGAAAATAATGTAAAAGACTCCTAATAAACTTAAATTATAAGGAGTTTTTGTTTAAAAAAATATTAAATAGTTATTACTTCAACAAAATAATAATTACATTCACAGCTTTAAATTTTCATCCATAAATTTTATGACTGATTTTGATTGGAAACAACTTTTTAACCCAGAATTTTATATTTTATTAGAGTTTGGTGGCATAAAAATTGGCTTGTATGTAGTTTTATTTATTGTCTTTGCCGAAACAGGACTTTTAGCTGGATTTTTCTTGCCAGGAGATAGTCTGCTTTTCTTGTGTGGTATTTTTAGCGAAACTTTAATGCGTGATTTTTCTACAAGGAGTAATTTTTTAAATGTTACTTTATTAGCCGTATTGGTTTCAATAATGGGAATTTTAGGCAATATGGTTGGTTATTGGTTTGGCGCAAAAAGCGGTAGTTATTTGTTTAAAAAAGAAGATAGTTTTTTCTTTAAAAAGAAATATTTATATCAATCTAAAGATTTCTTTGATAAATATGGAAGCAAAGCAATCGTCTTTGCTCGTTTTTTACCAATAGTTAGAACATTTGCTCCAGTAATTGCTGGGATTGCTGAAATGGACAAAAAGAAATTTATGTTTTTTAATGTTGTGGGTTCACTGCTTTGGTCATTCACAATGATTTTTTCAGGACATTATTTATATGAGTTATTTTTAAATCAATTTAAAATCGATTTAAAACATTACATTGAGTATATAGTAATTGGAATTATTCTTATTACGACTCTACCTGTTTTATGGAAATTATTTAAGAAAAGAGTACACTTAAATGATTAATTTATAGAAATTGTTTTTACTTCTGAAATTAATTTTCCGTCGCTAGAAATTCCTTCAAATACAATTTTAATAGTTTTTTGATTTAAATTAGGAATTAAAAATTTAAAATCACCACTTTCATTTGTATTCACATTTGGCAACCAAAAAATGGTGCCAAATTGTTTAAAACTTTCATCAAATGCATTAGCAAATTGTGGGTTTTTGTAACTAATATTAGGTTGAAATCCATTTTTGATATAATATGGTTTCGATTTTATTTTAATATTACTAATACTATTTGCAACTGGTTTATTAAAGATTCTAATTATTCCATTAGAACCGTTAATACCACCGCCAAATCCAGTTTTATTAATGTAAATTTCATCAATAGTATTTAAATTCATATTTCTCAAGGTGTTGAACTGATCGGCTGGAATTGGGAAATCGTCAAGATAAATAGTTGGGCTATTGCTACCACCAAACGATGTTGAGTAGGTTCGAGTAATAAATACATTGCCACCAGATTCTGTAACATTAAAACCATGAGATCTAATAAAGGAAAGTACATCTCTAAAAATATCTGCTTGGTCATTTGTAATTTTATATCCTTTTATTGATGAGTTGTTAAACTTAGTAGTTTTAGACAAAGCATCTTTTTTCTTTTGTGCTTCAATTGCAATTTCATCGAGTAATACTACGTTATCAATTTTAGGAAAAACAAAATTATCCAATATAACAATGTTATTGCTTGCGCATTGCTTTAATTTGGGAATAAAGGGTTTATAGAATTTTTTATTATTATTTAAAACATTACAATACACATTGAGTTCTGTTGCTTTTGCTTTTTTATCTAAAAGTGTAAAATGAACGGCTGTAGAGTCAATTGCTAAAACATTTTCAAGTTTAAATTCATTTTTTAAATTCAATTTTACATTTTCATTGAGTCCTAAAGCCAATGAATTTATGGTAACAGTGTAGTTTTCATCATTGTTTTGAATATTATTATTTACAGTTCCACTAAGAATTAAACCATTATCAAATTCATATTTTTTTTCTGGAGGAAGCTTTGCAATTATTTTGTCTAACTCATATTTAGAGGTTTGAGTTATTAAAAGATTATCAAGTTCAGAATGTTTAGTTTTAGAAAAATCAGTTAAATAATAATTGATGTTTTTAACAGAATTAGAAAGGAAATTATTAAATAATAATGTATTGTAAATTGATTTATTTGGCTCAGAATAATCATTGTCTGGAAGAACAGAAACACTAATATTTCCCATCAACAAGCTTGTTCTGCCCGAAATTACTATTGAATCATTCTTTCTTGAATTTGACAAAGCATCTACTTTATTTTGTTCTAATATTGGATTGAAAATTATTCGTTCATTAACTTTTTTTCCTTCTGAATTTATTACATTTAAGACAATTAATCCTTCAATTAATTTATCATTAGCAATTGCAATAGTTTTTTGATTTTCACCATCTTTAAATGTAAATGGTATTGTAGAAGATACTTCATTGTGTTGAACAACCAACAAATGTGTTTTGTTCTTTAAAGCATCAACGCTTGTTGAATTGGTTTTAATGCTAATAAGAGTTTTGCCATTTACTGAATAATTGTTAACAGAAAGAGACATACCGTTTGAAGTTGGTTTAGGCAATGTTTTTTCAATTTTATTATCGTTAAATTTTAATACTACTTTGTAGGTTTCATTTTTATCTGGATTTAAGCTTAGTCTTCCATATCCGTTAGTGTCTGTAGAAAACATTGATATTGAAGTTCCTTTAGAATCAATTACTTCGATGTCTTTAAATGATAAACCATTATCATTACAATCAGAAATCTTTACTCCTATAACATTTAATATTCCTTCAAGAAAAATTCCGCTTTCAGGAAAAAACTCCATATCAAGTGTAGCGTAATTTATTTTTTTGTCATCAATAATGTTACCTTCATTTGGATTTATAATATTAATTTCAAAAACTGACGATTCGTCTTCAGAAAAGTTATTCATATAGTTAGTGTAAACTTGAATGTAATATTTTCCAGTTTTAAAGGTTTTATTTAATTTTATAGTTCCGTTAAAAACACTATTTTCAGAGAAATGAAGTTTGGTTTCAATTTTAGTTCCTTTGTCATCAATTAAACTTATATAAACATTGGATGTTGTAAAAAATGGTGCTTTACTTTTTTTCTCAATTATATATCCTTTAAACCAAATATCTTCTGTTGTTAAATAGGTGTTTTTATTTAAATGTAAATGTATATTTTCTCTTTCTAATTTAAAATATTCTGAAAGTTTGGTTGTTGTATCGTCAGCAGATGTTTGAGACAAAATAGTATTAAAAAACACTATGGTTAAAAGGATTGAAAATGTAATTTTTGACATATATTTAAGCTTTTTCTGGCACTAATATATAAAAAAATCCGAGTAGTAAGTAATTACACCTCGGATTTAATTTTTATTAAAAAATAATATTTACATCATTCCAGGCATTCCGCCACCCATTGGCATTCCGCCAGCAGATTCTTCTTTTATTTCTATCAAAGCACATTCTGTAGTTAGAATCATTCCTGCAACAGATGCAGCGTTTTCTAGTGCAACACGAGTTACTTTTTTAGGGTCTATAATTCCGGCTTTCAACATGTCAACATATTCGTCAGTTTTAGCATTATAACCAAAATCGGCTTTGCCTTCGGATACTTTTGCAACTACTACTGATCCTTCTAAACCAGCGTTTTCAACAATAGTTCTTAATGGCGATTCTACGGCTTTAAAAACTATTTGAATTCCTGTTGCTTCGTCGGCATTGTCGGCTTTTATGGTTGATAAAGCTGCTTTGGCTCTTAATAAAGCAACTCCACCACCAGCAACAATTCCTTCTTCAACTGCTGCACGAGTTGCATGAAGTGCATCATCAACTCTATCTTTTTTCTCTTTCATTTCTACTTCAGAAGCAGCACCAACATAAAGTACGGCTACACCACCGGCTAACTTAGCCAAACGTTCTTGCAATTTTTCTTTGTCGTAATCAGAAGTCGTAGTTTCCATTTGACTTTTAATTTGATTGACTCTATTTTTTATTAAATCGGCATTTCCAGCACCATTAACTATTGTTGTATTATCTTTATCGATAGTAATTTTTTCGGCTGTTCCAAGCATTTCCAAAGTTGCATTTTCTAGTGTGTAACCGCTTTCTTCGGCAATTACAGTTCCACCAGTTAAAATGGCAATATCTTCTAGCATTGCTTTTCTTCTGTCGCCAAATCCTGGAGCTTTTACAGCAGCAATTTTTAATGCACCACGAAGTTTGTTAACTACCAAAGTTGATAATGCTTCACCATCAACATCTTCGGCAATAATTAATAATGGTTTTCCAGATTGTGCAATTGGTTCTAAAACTGGAAGTAATTCTTTTAGGGAAGATACTTTTTTATCATATAAAAGAATGTAAGGATTTTCTAATTCTACATTCATTTTTTCTGGATTTGTAACAAAATATGGCGATAAATATCCTCTGTCAAATTGCATACCTTCAACAACATCAACATAAGTTTCTGTTCCTTTCGCTTCTTCAACAGTAATAACACCTTCTTTTCCAACTTTTCCGAAAGCGGTTGCAATTAATTCGCCAATAACTTCGTCATTGTTTGCAGAAATTGATGCAATTTGCTTAATTTTTTCAGAATCGCTACCAACCACTTTTGCTTGTTTACTTAAATCAGCAACAATTGCTTCAACAGCTTTGTCAATTCCGCGTTTTAAATCCATTGGGTTTGCACCTGCAGCAACGTTTTTCAATCCTTCTTTTACAATTGCTTGTGCTAGAACTGTTGCAGTTGTTGTTCCATCTCCAGCTAAATCATTAGTTTTTGAAGCTACTTCTTTAACCATTTGTGCACCCATATTTTCTAATGGATCTTTTAATTCTATTTCTTTAGCAACTGTAACACCATCTTTAGTTACTGTTGGTCCGCCAAATGATTTTCCAATAATTACATTACGACCTTTTGGTCCAAGAGTTACTTTTACTGCATTTGCTAATGCATCAACACCACGTTTAAGTCCGTCACGTGCTTCTATATCAAATTTTATATCTTTTGCCATTTTAATTTTTTGTTTAATTTGTTGAGGCGTTGCATTGCAACGTCTTTAATTATTTTTTAAATAATTGCTAAAATATCGTCTTCACGCATTATCAAATAATCTTTTCCATCAAGTTTTAGCTCAGTTCCAGAATATTTTCCATAAAGCACCAAATCGCCTACTTTTACTGTCATTGGTTCATCTTTTTTACCACTTCCAACAGCCAATACTGTTCCTTTTTGTGGTTTTTCTTTTGCAGTGTCAGGAATGATAATTCCAGATGCTGTTTGCGTTTCTGCTGCTGCAGGTTCAACAATTACTCTATCAGAAAGAGGTTTAATATTTAATGCCATAATATATATAATACGTTAAAATTTTCCGTGTGCAAAGCTACTTAATTATGCGCATAAAAAAAAGCGTTAACCAACAAGTTAACGCTTTTTTAAATACTATAAAAAATATTATTTTTTTTCTGTTGGTGTTGCTGGTGTTGCAGTTTCTCCAGAAGAAGGTTTTGTTAATGTTGTTGTGCTAGAATTTGGCTTGTCATTTTTAGTTGCTGGCACAACAGTTTTTGCTGCAGGATCAACCTCTTCAATTACTTTTGAATCATTATTGCCTAATTTTCCTGAAAAACTTAAGCTAGAAAGTAATACCAAAACAATTAATGCAGCGGCTAAAGTCCATGTGCTTTTGTCTAAAAAGTCGGTAGTTTTTTGAACTCCACCAAGCATTTGAGAACCACCAATTGAAGAAGATAATCCTCCACCTTTAGGGTTTTGCACCATAATTACGAT
>JAYTPS010000210.1:0-6199 GCA_043747155.1 Flavobacterium sp.
TGCATTTTTACGTCCGTAGAGATTATAAATACTAAAAACCCATTCGCTTTGCCATTTTCTACCTTTATTTTTTCTTGGAGTTAAAGTGGCAGAAATATCTAAATGATGGTAAGTAGGAAGACGATTTTCGTTTCTTAAATTATAACTTGGGACTGTAATACCAAGATATTGATATTGAGCATTTGGATAAGTTACTGGCTGACCAGTTTGCAAAGCAAAATTAGCTCCAAAAGTCCATTTTTCTGAAAATTTGTATGATGCAGTTGTGGCAAGATTATGTGTTTTATCGTAAACAGAATTGTACCATTCGCCATTGTTAATTCCTACTTCTTGTGGTGTTCTTCCTGGCGTTTGTTGTTGAGATTTAGATAAAGTATACGATATCCAACCTGTAAGTTTTCCTTCGTTTTTACGAAGCATAAATTCTAAACCATAAGCACGTAATCTTCCGTTTAAAATTACTTGTTCAATGGCATCATTGGCAATTAAATTGGCACCATCAATATAATCAATTCTATTGGCAACTTTTTTATAAAATGATTCAATTTCTATCGAATACATATCGTTTTTAAAGTTTTTAAAATAGCCAATTGCAATTTGATCTGCTATTTGAGGTTTTATAAAAGTGTCACTTGGTGTCCAAATATCTAATGGAGTTGGCGACGAAGTATTAGAAATTAATTGTAAATATTGTACCATTCTGTTGTAACTTAATTTTACAGATTGATTCTCTGTTAATTGATAAGCAATGGCAGCTCGTGGTTCTAAATTATTAAAATTGGCAATGGCTTCATTTTTTTTAAATGATTTTGTTCCAATTGGTGTGGCAGTTTCATAAACTTGCTGATTGGGATTGAATAAAACAGGATTATTGTCTTGATAAACATTAATATCGGATGCTCCCAAACGGTAAAATAAACTGTAACGCAAACCATAATTTACAGATAATTTTTTAGAAACATTTTGATCTACATCAATATAAATAGCTGGTTCAAAGGCATTTTTCTTTTCTAATTGTTTAAAACTTATTCCAGATGATGCATCGGTTGGTTTTAAAGTTCCTGGATTGAAATTGTAATAAATGGCATTTACTCCATAACTTAATTTTAAATTATTTGAAATATAATTTTTAAAATCATATTTTAAATTGTAATTTTTAATGCCAGAATCCCATTTAAAACCTACATCTTGAATGGTTAAACCGTAATAATAATCGCTGTATATTAATGAAAGATTAGAGAATAATTTATCAGAAAATAAATGATTCCAACGCAAGTTTAACGTTGCATTGCCATAAGTATTAGAAAAACTTTTGTTCAAGGTAAAAACATCTCTACCAAAATAACTAGACAAGTAAAAGTTGTTGTTGTCGTTTAATTTATAACTGAATTTAGCATTTAAATCATAAAAATAAACCGTATTATTTTTTTGTTCCTCGGATAGTTTTAAAAATAAATGTGCATACGAAGCTCTTCCTCCAATTAAAAACGAACCTTTATCTTTAACAATTGGACCTTCGGCAAGTAATCTACTAGAAATTAATCCAATACCACCATTAATATGGAATGCTTTACTGCTTCCATCTTTTTGATAAATATCTAAAACTGATGATGCTCTTCCGCCAAATTTGGCAGGAATTCCACCTTTATATAATTTTAAATCTTTAATTGCATCTGGATTAAAAACTGAGAAAAATCCAAAAACATGTGATGAATTAAAGATATTGGCTTCGTCCAAAAGTATTAAATTTTGATCTGCACCGCCACCACGAACATTAAAACCAGATGCACCTTCGCCAGCATTGGTAACTCCCGGAAGTAATAAAATAGATTTTAAAACATCTACTTCGCCAAGTACGACAGGCATTTTTTTTATAGAAGCTATAGAGAGTTTATTAACACTCATTTCAGCTTTTTTAATATTGGTTGCTTTTTTATTATTGTCTATAACAACTTCTTCTAAAACTTCATCTTCTGATAAAATTTTAAAATTATTTTTACTGTTTTTATCTAAATTTATAGTTTCCTCAGTGGTTTTAAATCCCAAATAAGAAACTTGAACTGTATACGTTCCTATAGGAATTGTAATAGAATAAAAGCCATATTCATTGGTAGTTATGCCAGTGTTTAACTCTTTAATAAAAATGTTAACGCCAATTAAAGTTTCGTTGTTTTTAGCATCTGTAATTGTACCACTAAGTGTAAATTTCTCTTGACTAAAGGAGTTGAAAGTAATCAACATTAGTAAAAATGGGAAGATTTTTTTTAAGCTAATCATAAATTGGTTTTTATATTGCAAATTTGACTGTTTCCAAAAACATTTGTTACAAAACAGATGTTAATGTATGGTTAAATAGTTAACAAGTAGCTTTGCAATAATTTCAGAAATTATTACAATTAAATTTAACATAGTTTTTTTGCAAATATTATATCATATTATTTAAAAAGTGGTTTGAATTATAAATCAGCACTAATTTTAATGTATTGATTTATAGTTGTTAATAATTTTTTTTAAATTCTGAAGGTGTTCTACCAGTAATTTTTTTAAATGTTGTATTAAAAGCCGATTTAGAATTAAAACCAACTTCATAGCCAATTGCAACTAGCGTTAAATTATTTTTATTTGGATTTAATAGTAATTTTTTAGATTCTTCAATTCGGTAACGGTTTACAAATTGATAAAAATTTTCATTGAAACCATTGTTAATTGTATATGATAGTAAATGTGTTGTTGTTTGTAATTCATTGGCTAGTTTTACCAAACTAAATTCGGCATCAAGATATGGCTTTCTTGTAGACATCATTTTTAATAATTCTATTTTATTTTCTTCAAGTTTTTCATCAGAAATTAGTTTTTTCTTAATTTCTAATGAATTTGATTCTTTAATAATTTCAATAATTTCTTGTTTTTGATTGGCCAAATAAGGATAAATTTCTTTTTGTTTTATAAAATCATAAGAAATAAAGAACACACCAATTAATAGAAAGAAATTAATTATTGAAAATTCATTACTAGAGATATTAAATGACATATCAATTATCCAAATTATTACTAAACAATTTATAATAATAATTATGTTTTCCAGCCATTTTAAATCTATATTTTCAGTGTTAGAACTAAAAATTTTAATGTCTTGTTGGTGTTTTTTTAGTTTGTTGTAAGTTAAAAAACCATAAATAAGTAGTTGAAATATAAATGAATATTGTAATATATCATATGTTATAGTTACAATTCTCATTACAGTAATATCATTTATAGAAACATTTTTATGAGTATAAAGATAAGTTATTGCAAACAAAATTATAAAAAATAGAGTTCCAAATAAAAAGTGAAAATAATCTTTGACTTTCCATTTTCGATTAGGATTTATAAAATAACAAATAGATAAATAAAATAAAGGTGAGATAAAATTTGCTGGCAAAGAAAAAGAAATTACAATTAATTGATTTTTTATTTCATAATTTAAAATAAAAAAAAAGTCTTCTAGCAATATTGCAAATAGAGAAGTTAAAAATAATCCGAACCAAAAATTAGCTTTTATATTGACTTTATTAGGATTTGTAAATGCCAAAAACATCAATAAAAGTATTGACCCAACTAAAAGTAAAGTAAATATGTCATTCATAATTTAATATAATATTTCTATTATTTAGAGAGTGATTTTTTTTTTAATACTTGTAAGTTAAGTTTTTTAAAGTAAGATGAACAAAAAAGCGTTAATGTATGGATATGGCATATTATTTGATTTATTTATTCAAATTTGACTATTAAATTATTCTTTTGTTACATAACAAATGTTAATGTATGGTTAACAATAATTACAATTAGTATAGTTTTTAAATACATTTACCACTTGATTTATAGATTGAATATGAGAATATTAATTTTTTTTATTGCTTTTTTCATCTCTTTGATGGGTTTTTCACAATTTGAAAATTCTAAAAAAGGTGTTCGTTTTGCGCCAATAAAAAAGAAAGAAGCGCCGTTGAAACCTCTTGTAAAGAAGTCGGATGTTCCAATTGAAATTAAGTATGAAAGCAGTTTAGATAAAAAAAAAGGTGATAATGTTTTAAATGATTTTTCTATTCTTCCAAAAAAAGTTGAAAAAGGAATTATGGATACCAGTGATCCTACAATTAGAAATTCTTCTGAAATTTATACCGATAAACTAAATAAAAAATTATCATCTGAAGGAATTTCGCAAGAGATTTTAAATAGTGATTTGTTTTTGGGTGAATTTATAGTTTATACTACCGATTTGGATGCAGCATGTAGAGATTACAGTGCTATTGATGGTGATGATGTGAGAATTTGGGTTAATGGTGAAATTGCTGTAAGAGAAGTAAATTTGGAAGCGGATTTTAAACGATATCATTTAATTTTAAAAGAAGGATTGAATATTATACAAATTGAAGCTTTAAATATTGGATTGTCTTTTCCTAATACTGGTCAGTTCAATTTTTTCGATGGAAATGGAAGATTAGTAACCAACCAAAATTGGGGTTTAAATGCTGGTTACAAAGCTGTAATTAGAATTATAAAGCTGAAAGGAATTGCCGAAAAAGCTTCTGATAATAAATAAAAGAGAGATTTTAAACTCTTTATATTTGTTTTGACAGAAATTAATTTAAGCTAATTTTTAATTAAATTCAATCATTTTTTAATGATTTTTTTTGTTTCAAAAATTTCTTTATTATAAAAATTTATAAAGTAAATTCCAGTTACAATATCTGATATATCTATTGTTTTATTTTCAGTTAGTCCTTCTTTAATTATTCTTCCGTTTAAATCTAAAATAGTGTAATTATAGTTTTCATTTTTATTGATGAAAATCGAATCTGTACAAGGATTTGGATAAAAACTAATTTTGTTATTAGAAAAACCATTTAATCCCAAAGGATTTTGTTCATAAGCTCTACCAATAGGATCGCCAATAACAATATCCATCCAACCAATTAATCGTGATGCTGCATAGAAACTTTCAGCCAATGTCCATCCATTTCTATACCTATTAAAAATTATTTTGGGTGATGCAACTGCTACTAAAAGTGGTTCGTCAGTATAACCTTTTACACCAGTTATTCCTTGCGAAATTAAATTTGCAATTAGAGATTGTCCACCAGTTGTTGGCAAAAAAGTTCTTCCACCTGTTGAAACTGCAGTTTCTGCAAGTGCACCAGCTGCAAATCCTAATGTATTATAGGAATTTGCATTATAATTTGTATCATTACTTCCCCAAGAAACATAACCTTTTAAATTTGAAATATTTCCTATAAATGAATTTGAAGTATCAAATTGAACCGAAATATTTGAAGCTAATAAATCATTATAGGATTCTTGCATATCAGTATTATATAAACCATATGGACCTTCAGTTGTAATATTTATTGTTGTTCCTGGCGAATAATTGGGTGGATAAATAGAGTAAGGTTGTGGTTCGTTTGGGAAACCAAAATCTGCACAAGCATCAAGTAAAATAGTTCCAGAAGTTACAATTCCGTTAGCAAGATTACTTTCTGCTTGCAATGATCTTGTGGTTAGTGCAATTGCATCGGCTTGAGTGTATCCATCTAAACGTGTAACTAAATAACCTCCAAAAATGGAATGCGAAAATGGAGTAGTGCTGTTCCAAAATTTATTTGCCCATGCTTGTCCAACAAATGTGTTTCCATAATCTAAATCAGATATTGCAACAATACTTGATGTTGAACTTGTTTCATAACCAATAGATGCAATTCTACTATCAACACAGCAAATACCACCGTAAGGTTTATTTGGCGTATTGTAAATATGAATTGGAATACCTTTTGTTAAAACTATAAAATCAATTTCTGGATTAGAAATCAAATAATTTTTAATTGGATTTTCGATTAATGTTACATAATCTGGAAAATTAATGTATTCATAATCTGAATTTATTGCGCTATCTAAACAGTTAATATTCAATATTTTAGAAATATTTCTTCTTGTTGCATAATCATTTCCAATCGTAAGAGAAATTTCGCTATTAGAATTTTGTATTAATAATACTCTTTCATTTAAAGAAATACTTTGTCCAAAAGAGAAAAATGAGACAATCAAAAAAATAAACAGTAGGTTAATTTTATTTTTCATAACTATCTCATTTTATGTAAGTAACACTTGTAAAATTAATAATTAAATTTTTACAATGGCATTAAACAAATCATAAATTAAATTT
>JAYTPS010000211.1:0-3188 GCA_043747155.1 Flavobacterium sp.
TTAATATCTGGAGGTCCAAATGGTTATGTATGGAGCATGAAAAAGCAAGGTAGTAAATTATTATTAGCAGGTGATTTTACTACGTATGCTGGTTTATCATCATTAAATGTTACTAGAATACTCCCATCATCTGCAAGTATTCAAAATCGAGGAAATACAATTTATTATGTAAGTGAGTCAGATATTGACTTGTCTACTAATGAAGAGATTGTAATTTACCCAAACCCAACAACAGGAATATTAAATTTTTCGACTTCTATTTTTGAAAAAAATAATTATAATATTGAAGTGTTTAATCTTTTAGGGCAAAAAATTTTTGAGAGAGAAAATATAAATACTGAAATTAACTCATTAGATTTCTCACATTTAGTTAAAGGAAGTTATTTTATTAGTTTTGAACAAAATGAAAAAAGAATTACTAAAACCATAATAATCAGATAATTTTAATCTTCACTGCTATGAAAAAGTTTATATTATTTTTGCTTTTTCACACCACTTTTTTCGGACAAGCTGGTTCCTATGACACCACTTTTAGTACTGATGGAATTGCCTCAGTATGCCAAAGTTACACTTTTTTTTCAATTGATGCTGCGCAGCAATCAACTGGAAAAATAATTAACTATGGTGATAACTATGCATTTAATAGAAGTATAAGCTTAGTAAGATATAACCCCAATGGTACATTGGATTCAACATTTGGTGTTGGTGGCTTCATAAACAGTCCGTCATTAACAAATTTTCCAACTAATAGAAATATTAGACCAGGAGGAATTGCTATTCAGGCCGATGATAAAATTGTTATTATGGGATTTCAACAAAGTGATGCTTTTGGCAATGGTTTTTGGGTTGCAAGACTATTACAGAATGGAGCTGCAGACACTACTTTTAATTCTACAGGATATTTAGATTTGTTTTTTGGTTCTGAACAAACTTTTGGTAAATGCATTAAAATTCAATTAGATGGTAAAATTATTGTAGCTGGTCACTCAGGTAATATTGGTCAAAATTTTGCAATGGCAAGAATAAATCCCAATGGAACTTTAGATACAACTTTTGGTAGTAACGGTAAAGTTGAAACAACATTTACAGGTACAGAAAGTGGAGCTAATAGCATTGCTGTTCAGCCAGATGGTAAAATAGTTTTAGGTGGTTGGACATCAAGTTCTAGTGGTCCTTATGATTTTGGAATGATAAGATATAATATAAATGGTAGTGTTGATACTACTTTTGGCATAAACGGAAAAGTAATAACCGCAATAGTAAATGGTAATAGCGAGACTATTACAAAACTTTTGTTACAAAGTGATGGTAAAATTCTTGTTGGAGGTACTACTTATTTTGGCGGTGGCTATTTTTGTTTAGCTCGATACTTGACTAATGGTTCACTTGACGCTTCTTTTGGTTCTAATGGTTTAGTTTTCGGTACTGAATATGCTGGATGGAATTGTGATATTGCACAACAAATAGATGGTAAAATAGTACTTGCTGGTGGTTTTAATTCTAATAAATTTTCTTATTTAAGATATCTAAATAATGGGCAAATTGATACTACATTTCCTGTAAATGGTTTTTTTGCCAATGTTGGGTTAGATGGGTATGCATCATCAGTAATAATTCAATCTGATAATAAATTAATTATATGTGGCAGTCTTTCAACTGTAATAGATAGTTTTGGAAATACAATTTTATGTTCAGGCGTTGTTCGATTAAATCCAGGTACATTAGCCATTGAAGAGTTTGCTAATAAAGAGATTGTAATTTACCCAAACCCAACTACAGGAGTATTAAATTTTTCAACCTCTATTTTTGAAAACAATAATTATAAAGTTATCGTTTTTAATGTTATAGGGCAAAAAGTTTTTGAAAGAGAAAATATAAATACTGAAATTAACTCATTAGATTTATCAAGTTTAATAAAAGGAACTTATTTTATAACTCTTGGTGATAAAGAAAAGAAGATTACAAAAACAATAATTATTAAATAAGATCAATTTTAATAATTTTTATTAAACTCCTTAACATCACTTATCAAAAAAGTATCCTCAGATTTGATTACTTTTATTTCTCTTAGGTAATCTATTTTAATATGTGTATCGCTTAAAGTTACATCAAATAGATATTCATTTTCAATGGTACTCTTTAAAGATTTACAATTGATAACTTCAATTTTACCCCAATCTTGTCCAGAAATTAAAAATCAAGAACCAATACCAGCATATTTTGTGTCATACTTGTCTTTCCATTTCTTTCAAAATCTTCAAGTTTCAATGCTTAATCTGTATCTAAATCAACACTAGTAGATTCGGTTTTATATTCTTCATAAGATTTAGTTGTTATTCCGTTCATTGTAGGAAAATCTTCTTTAAAATAAGAATCAATAGTTTTTATAATCCATTTCTTTGCATTTTCTTCTTCATTAGTTTCTAAATCTTCAATTTTTAGTTTTTCAGTTTGATTTTTTTCATCATTTAAACTTGTTGATTTTTGTTCTTTCTGACAAGAATTAAGTAACAATATTGCACTTAATAATGGAATTAGTTTTTTCATAAGTTGTGTTTTTTTATTTACACTTTAAAAATAAAACTCTCACTTGCTTGTAAACTAACCTTCACAGAACCTTCACCATTTTCTACTATCAAGAAAGTTTCACTTCCATACAATTGATCTTTTAATGGATATTTTCCATCTTTTAGTTTCCAATTTTTAATAATATTTGCTGGAATTTTTAATCCAAAACTACTGTTTGTATCCGATGAAAAATTAGTAACAATAATTAATTTTTCAGTTGCAGACCAACGCACATAAGAATATAATTCTTGATCATAATTGGCAGTTTCTTTTCTGTTTATAGTTTGAATTTCTTCAAATTTTCCCATTAATGCTGAACTGTTCTTGGTAAAATTTAATAACCGTTTGTAAAAATCTCGAAGATTTTTTTCTGATTCCAATAATTGTCCGCCATCAAATTTTCCATTATTCATCCATCGTTGGTGGTTTGGAACTCCTATATAATCAAAAATCGATGTTCTAGAATGTGTTCCAAATCCAGCATTTTCATTTCCAGCTTCGCCAACTTCTTGACCAAAATATATCATTGTTGGCGATGTTCCAATAGTTGCCGAAACTACCATTAATGGCTTTCCTTTTTCTGGTGTTCCTGCAAATTCTGGACTTGCCAAGCGTTGTTC